>NZ_JBSQPW010000003.1:0-114000 GCF_055118575.1 Trichococcus sp.
CAATGGCTTCAAAGCATTGGTAATACTGGATTATTGAGTAATTCGCTGTCTATAAAGGTTTTTAAAATTTTTTATGCATTTGATATTGCAATTAAGCATTTTTATATATCGGGAATGGGCGGTTGGATTCTGCAGGCATAGTGCTTCAACATGAAAAGGCACGGAAGAAGTCACTTCTCCCGCGCTTGTGAAATACTGTCTGTTTTCAGCGACGATATTTATCATAATCGTTGCGGCTGACACTCGAAACTTCCAAAATAGCTTTGATCACGACGGCAACCACTGCACCGAGAACGGCTCCAATCGGCCCGAACAATAGGATACAGACGACAGTCGCCAGAAATGTGTACAGTGGACGGATTCCGAGCTCCTTTCCGGTGATGAACGGTTCGGCGATCTGTCGGACGACCACCAAAATGATGTACAGCAGTCCGATTTGCCAAGCCAAGGTTGTGTTCCCAAGCAACAGATGGATAACCGCCCAAGGAATCATCACCATACCACTCCCCAGAATCGGAATCAGGTCGAATACTGCAATCCCAAGTGCCTTCAGGAACCAGAAATCGATACCGAAGTACAGAAACCCGGCGCATAAAAGGACAAAGCTGATGGCGGCAAGCTTGACTGCCGATATGAGATAGCCCTTCAAGCCCTTTCCGGTTGCGTTGATGATTTCCTTGATATAATAGCTGATCGTCTCCAATGCGATCCCTCGCTTTCTCTTGATGTATTCAGTATACACGCCTGTGCACCTGCCCGGCATCGGCCATTGGACGGATTCTTTCCCGTTGCAGGCAAGAGGCTTTAAGGCGGATGCCATCAGGAATGTTCTATGCTAAAATGATATAGGAAACAGACACTGATTACACGTGAAAACACTTGGGAAAAGGAGCAGAAAATGGAATCCAAATATCTTCAAAAATTTTACGATAAAAGCCCAACGGAAAGGATCGCTGCTTTGCAGTCGGCCGGCATCCTGGATGCAGAGGCTGCTGCAACTTTGCAGAAAGGGTTAACGTTGCCCCAGGAAATAGCCGACAACATGATCGAAAACCAACTGAGTACGTACGACTTGCCCTACGGTGTCGCCTTGAACTTTTTGATTGACGGAAAAGACTATGCCGTCCCGATGGCCATTGAAGAGCCTTCTGTCATCGCTGCGGCCAGCGCCGGCGCGAAAATCATCGCCATGGCGGGCGGATTCCGTACGACGATCGAGAAACGGATCATGATCGGCCAGGTTGCCTTAAAAAATGTCCCCGACAGCAGTGTTGCACAACAACTGATCGAGTCTCATCAGCAAGAGATCCTGCAGGCGGCCAATGCTGCCCACCCTTCCATCGTGAAGCGCGGCGGTGGAGCCCGCCGCGTCAGCGTCAGGATTCTGCCTGCCGATGATGTTGAAGGGATCCCTGCATTTCTTGTCGTCCATCTCCATGTCGAGACGCTAGAGGCGATGGGGGCCAACATCATCAATACAATGATGGAAGGGGTCATCCCTTACTTGGAGCGTTTGACCGGCGGCGAAGCTTTGATGGGCATCCTGACCAATTACGCGACCGATTGCCTGGCGACCGCCGAATGCCGGATACCTTCAAGTCTGTTGGGAAGAGGGACCCTTTCTGGTGATGAAGTGCGTGACCGGCTGATCGAAGCCTACCAGTTTGCCTACATCGATCCTTATCGCGCCGTCACCAACAACAAGGGCATCATGAACGGCATCGATGCCATCGTGCTGGCATCCGGAAACGATTGGCGTGCCATTTCCGCCGGGGCCCACGCCTATGCCTCCCGCAACGGACAGTACCGTTCGCTGACAACCTGGAAAAAAGCGGAAAACGGAGATCTGCTCGGAAGTCTGACTCTACCGTTGCCGGTAGGAGCTGTGGGTGGATCGATCAACTTCCACCCTGCCGCTAAAATGACGAAAGAAATCCTCGGCTACCGCTCAGCCTCCGAACTGGAATCCATCATCGTTTCAGTAGGCCTAGCCCAAAATTTTTCCGCCATCAAAGCTTTGGTGACGGAAGGAATTCAAAAGGGGCATATGGGCCTGCATTCGCGTTCACTGGCAATCAGCGCGGGTGCTACCGGCGATGAAATCGAACAGCTGTCGGAACGTTTGAAGAGCGAAAAAAATATGAATCTCGCGACGGCACAGGCACTTTTGGCGCAAATCCGTCTGGATGAACCGCACGTCTGACAGCTCTCCAGACGCCAACTCCGGGGAAGTCGTGCTTCCCCGGAGTTGGCGAAACCGATTTAGTTGTTTCCTCCGGGGAGCGCGTGCTCACCGGAGTTGACGATACAAAACCTCTTTTTTATCCGACGAAAACGCCCTCGCCGGAGATTACGAACCCGGTACCTTCCAATTAGAAAAACGGCACGCCGTCCACCAGTTACCTGGCTGACGGCGTGCTGTTTTTTCATCGCATTCATTATCTGTTTTTGTTCAGATAGATTCGTTTGTTGTAGTCCATTCCTTCGACACAGATGGTTGCAGGATCTGCGTCCACATCCAGTTCGATGCTTGAACCATCGACCGGCAAAACATTCGAAAAAATCTCTTCATATTCTGAGACGCTCACTTCTGTCCGTGCCGCGAACATTTTTCCATGCTCCGCGGCTGCCAAGGCTTCTTTGAAACCTTCTTGCAGCGTGGCCGAAAAAAATTCTCCGACCGCTCCGGATCCGTAACTGAAGAGACCGATTTTGTCGCCTGTCTTTAGGTCATCGGAAAGCTCCAACAAGGACAACAGACTCAGATACAGAGAACCCGTATAAATATTTCCGACTATTTTGTTGTAAACAGTGCTGGTTTGGTAATGCGCCGACAGTCGTTCGCGGTCCGCTTCGGTACCTTGATCGAGAACTTCGCGCAGAGCTTTCATGCCCATCTTCGTGTACGGCAGATGGAAACAGATTGCTTCGAAATCCGCCAAAGTAGCGCCGTATTTCGCCTTGAATTCTTCCCAGGCATTCACAAAGAAAGAGATGTACTGCTCATTTGAATATTTTCCATCAACAAAAGCCGTTTCCGAATAGATGGGTCTCCAAAAATCCATCACATCGGCCGTCAAATAGCTGCTTTCATTCTCCAGCGCGAGGATGCGCGGTTCCGCACTGATGATCATGGCCACTGCACCGGCTCCTTGCGTCACTTCACCGGCCGTACCGATTCCGTAGCGGGAAATGTCCGAACCGAGCACCAATACGCGGCTTGCCGGATTCAAAGCGACATGGCCTTTCGCCAATTGGATGCCGGCAGTCGCCCCGTAGCACGCCTGTTTCAATTCAATGCAACGGGCATGTTCCTGGATGCCCAAAAGATCATGTACGTAGACGGCTCCTGATTTTGAATTGTCGATCCCAGATTCCGTTCCGAAAATGACCAAATCGATTTTTTCCAAATCTTCTTCATCGACGATCCGTAAAGCGGCATTCGCGGCGAGCGTAACGGCATCCTGCGTGATCGGCGCGACAGCCATTTTTTCTTGCCCGATGCCGATAGTGTACTTAGCCGGCTCCACTCCTCTGGCCTCCGCCAATTTTTCCATATCCACAAAGAAGTGCGGCGCATAAAAGCCAATCTTATCTATCCCAATCTTCACGACAACTACCCCTTACTGTTTATATATAACATATTTGATGCCTCACATCCCAAATGATAGACCAGACCGCTCAAAAAAACAACCTTGGACCAACCAAATTAAAGATATCTTACAAAACCCTTATCCAAAGATTGCGTTCCGATTGTATTTCTTTAGTAATTCTTATATGATAAAGTGCACTGAGTATCGTAAAATAGAGAATACCCCCGTCTGTATGAACAGACCTATACAAGTAAACATCAGAAGGAGACATTAAATGGAAGAAGTCGTAATTGTCAGTGCTGCCAGAACCCCCATCGGTTCATTCGGAGGCAGCCTCAAAAATTGTACTGCAGTGGATTTGGGAAGAACGGCAACTGAAGCTGCGTTGAATCGGGCCGGCTTATCGCCTGAACAAGTGGATTCCGTCATTTTCGGAAACGTCCTTCAGGCAGGCGTCGGCCAGAACACAGCGCGACAAATTGCAGTCGCTGCCGGGATTCCTTATGAAAAAACAGCCATGACAATCAACGAAGTCTGCGGGTCCGGATTGAAAGCAATCATCCTGGCGAGCCAAGCCATCCGTCTCGGCGATGCCAGCGCAGTTGTCGTCGGAGGCACCGAAAGCATGTCGCAGGCTCCCTATCTTTTGCCGAATCAGCGTTGGGGCAGCAAACTCGGTGACATTAACGCCGTCGACAGCCTTGTGCACGACGGCCTTACGGATGCTTTTGATCAACAGCATATGGGCATCACGGCCGAAACGGTGGCAGAAAGATTCCAAGTGAGTCGCGAAGAGCAGGACGCTTTCGCGCTGCATTCGCAACAGAAAGCAGCCAGTGCGCAAGCAGCGGGTTCCTTTAAGGAAGAAATCGCGCCCGTCATCCTAACCGACCGCAAGAACCAGCAGACGGTCGTGGCCGAAGATGAATATATCCGTAAAGATGCCACGTTGGAGAGCTTGAGCAAATTAAGGCCAGCCTTCCAAAAGAACGGCACTGTGACCGCCGGAAACGCATCCGGAATCAATGATGGAGCGGCCGCTTTGGTGCTGATGGCGAAGTCGGAGGCCGAAGCGAAAGGCATCCCTTATCTGGCCACAATCAAAGGCTATGCCGAAACCGGCATCGACCCGGCCATCATGGGCTATGCACCCTACTACGCCATCAAGCAAGTATTGGAAAAAACCGGGATGCATGCGGAAGACATCGACCTCTTCGAATTGAATGAAGCTTTCGCCTCCCAGAGCATCGCCGTAATCAGGGATTTGGGCTTGCCTGAGGAAAAAATCAACATCAGCGGTGGCGCCATCGCCTTGGGGCATCCAATCGGCGCGTCCGGATCAAGGATTTTGGTGACCTTGCTGCATGCCTTGGGGCGGACCGATGCAAAAATCGGCCTGGCATCCCTTTGCATCGGGGGCGGCATGGGCATCGCCATGATTGTCGAGAGAGCTTATAAACGTGAAGCTTTTCGCATAGGTTATTGAGTTTTCAGTAAAAATGTGGCATACTCTTTATGAGAAATTTTTAATTTAAAAATGAGAATAATGTAGAGGAGACGGAATCCGTGACGACCTATCATAGCACACGAAATGCAGAAAAAACATTGACGGCTTCACAAGCAATATTACAAGGGATAGCGCCAGACGGCGGATTGTATGTACCCGATCACATTCCGGCTTTGGAAATCCCATTGGATCGCCTGGCTGACATGACTTACCAAGAATTAGCCCATGAAGTAATGAAAAAGTTTTTTGACGACTTCACTGAAGAAGAATTGAAACATTGCGTCAACGCAGCTTATGATGACAAGTTTGACGACACCAGCATTGTCCCACTGGTGAAAGCCGGCGGACACCACTACCTGGAACTTTTCCACGGCCCGACCATCGCTTTCAAAGACATGGCCCTTTCCATCCTGCCGCACCTGATGACGACTTCCGCCAAAAAGAACGGCAGCACAAAAGAAATCGTGATCCTGACAGCAACTTCCGGCGATACCGGCAAAGCGGCGCTTGACGGTTTTGCGGACGTGCCGAACACACGCATCATCGTTTTCTACCCTAAGAACGGCGTCAGCGCCATTCAGGAAAAACAGATGGTGACGCAAAAAGGCGCCAATACTTCTGTCGTTGCCATCGACGGAAACTTCGATGATGCACAAACGAACGTCAAAAACATGTTTGGTAATGCAGATTTGGCTGCACGCTTGGATGCAGCTGGCTTCCAGTTTTCCTCAGCCAACTCCATCAACATCGGACGCCTGATCCCGCAAGTGGTCTATTACGTCTACGCTTACGGCCAAATGGTGAAACAAGGCGCCATCGCTGCCGGCGAACCGATGAACGTCGTAGTTCCTACCGGTAACTTCGGGAACATCCTGGCTGCCTACTTCGCGAAACAGATGGGCTTACCGATCCAAAAACTGATCATCGCTTCAAACGAAAACAAAGTCCTGGTCGACTTCTTCGAGACCGGCGCGTACGACCGCAACCGCGACTTCATTTTGACGACATCTCCATCCATGGATATCCTGGTTTCCAGCAACCTGGAACGCTTGTTGTACCTGATGGCCGATGAGAGCGCGGAAGCAGTCCAAACTTTCATGAACGACTTGAAGGAGATCGGTCGCTATGAAGTGACGGAAGCGATGCAGGAAAAAGCGAAGGACTTCTACGCAGACTACGCGAAAGAAGAAGAAGTAACAGCACAGATTGCAGCATTGTACCATGCTGACGGTTATGTTATCGATCCGCATACAGCTGTGGCAGCGCATGTTGCCAACACTTATGTAGCCGAAACTGACGATCACACACCAATCGTCATCGCATCGACTGCCAGCCCTTATAAATTCCCGCAGGCTGTTTTGGACGCCATCGATCCTGAGTTCTCTGACGCTTCCATGGAAGAAATGTTAGATCGCCTGAAAGAATTGAGCGGCGTCGCTTTCCCTCCAGCAATCGACGAATTATTGCATGCAGAAGTGCGCCACAACACCGTTGTCGCTTCCGATGAAATGCAGCAGAGCGTCGAAACTATTTTAGGATTGAATTGATTTTTGAATGCTTAAACGCCAAGCCGGCGCTCCGGAAGGTTTCCGGAGCGCCGGCTTTTTTGATGTGTTTCGCTTGGGCTAAGTTTTGTTCTGTCCTCCGGTGAAGATTGGCTTCGCCGGAGCAGCGATTGCACAGATATGCCCACCTCCGGCCAGCCGATTCTGGTCGGAGGTGGGATCGGAATTTCACCCCGAACTCCGGCCAAACACCGTTGGCCGGAGTTTACGGTAATATTCCCGTGCTTTCTCTCCCCGAGCACACACAGCATAGAGAAATCCGCGCCGTTTTTTGGTAAAATGGAGTCAGAAAGAAACAGAATCGAGGCGCCAAATGAACATACTGATCGACGGGGATGCTTGCCCCGTAAAGGACATCATCATCGAAGAAGCCGTCAAGCGCGACATACCGGTCACAATCGTCACAAGCTTTGCCCACTTCTCCAACGCGCTGCTCCCGCCCGGAGTGAAGACGGTATACGTCGATTCCGGTGCGGATGCAGCTGATTTCAAGATCATCCAGCTCGCTCACCGGGGTGATCTGCTGGTCACGCAGGACTACGGTTTGGCCTCCCTCGCCTTGCCGAAGGGACTGACTGTTCTCCATCACAAAGGCTTCGCCTACGACAACAGCAATATGGAGCGTCTGCTTGAGGACCGCTACATGAGCGCGATGGTCCGCAAAAGCGGCAAACGCACGAAAGGACCGAAGCCTTTCACGGACGCTGATCGGCATAAATTCAGGAAGCTGCTCATTTCCAAGCTGCAGGAGAACTAATTGATCCCTAATAGAGTCTAATAGAACCAAGAAAGAGGTGCATCGGAATGCGCAATGAAATCATCATCGAAGACGTCAAACACATCGTCGCGGACAAGCTGAGGAACGAAGCGACCGGCCATGATTGGTGGCATACGCTGCGGGTCTACAACACGTCCATGGACATCGCGGAGGCCGAAGGAAATGGCGACCGTCTCGTGATCGGCTTGGCGGCCTTGCTGCATGACGTCGCCGACCACAAATTCGGCTACACCGACGACGACCGCGAAGCCATCATCACCGACATCCTCACGCCGTTCGAACTGAACGATACCGTCATCGAACAAGTCGTCTACATCGTAAACAATATGTCCTTCAAACAAGGGAAAAACAAGCATGTCCTGGAAACGATCGAAGGCCGGATCGTCCAGGACGCCGACCGTTTGGATGCGATCGGTGCTATCGGCATCGCCCGCGCCTTCGCTTATGGCGGGCACAAAGACCGGCCGCTTTACGATCCCGAGCACAGCGGGGATACGGACAGCGACACGATCGGCCACTTCCATGAAAAATTGCTCCTGCTGAAGGACGGCATGCACACGGAAGCCGGCAAACAAAAAGCGCTGGCCCGCCACGAGCGGATGGAACAGTTCCTGAAGGACTTCCATTCCGAGTGGGAAGGCCACTGAAAGAATGTGAAAAGACTGGGCTGACTCTCAATGTGAGTCAATCCAGTCTTTTTCTGGTTTTGTCGAATTGGTTTCTGTTTGAATGTTCCAGGGTTCGGGTTCGTTCGTTGCGAGTTTCCCCGCAAAAGCGGATTCGACGGGGAATCTCGCGTTGTCCGCGTACGTTTTTCCCCGCCAAAATGCTTTTGGCGGGTTTTCTGCCTGTGATTTGAACTATTTTTCCCCGTCAAAACGCTTTTGGCGGGTTATTTCTGATCAGAGCACCGTTTCCAAAAAAATCAGAGCGCCATTTCGTAGATTTTCCGGCTGACATCAAGTGTCTGGTCAGCGCGTTCCGACAGGCGGTCGCGCTTGTGGACTTCCAGCTGCTCGACCATATAGTCGATGTCCGTTGCTGCGATGCCGATTTCGCTGAACCGCGTCGGCATTTCCAGCGAACGGAAGAATTCCTCGGTTTTGCGGATGCCAAAATCGATCCGCGCCTCTTCGTCGCCTTCCGTGGCGCCCCATACACGCTCTGCATATTGCAGCAGCTTCTCCCATTTTTCCTTTTTGCGCACCTTCATGGTAGCCGGCAGGATGACCGAAAGTGTACGGGCATGATCAGTCCCATTCAGGGCGGTGATTTCGTAGCCCAAGGCATGGCTGGACCAATCGCCCGGCACCCCGGAAGCCGTGAAACCATTAAAACCGTTCGTCACCGTCCACATGAAGTTCGCGCGCGTGTTGTAATCTATTTCCTCATCCATCAGCACTTCCTGTCCGATTTCGATGAAAGTATGCAGGATGCCTTCGGACCAGCGATCCTGCAGTTTCGCGCCTACCGGATAAGTCAGGTAGTTCTCCATGACATGGACAAAGGAATCTGAGAGGCCATTCGCCAACTGCCTTTTCGGCAACGTGTATGTCAACTCGGGCTCCAGAATCGAAAAGGTCGGGAAAAGATTCTCGTTTTTGATGCTCACCTTTGCCTGCAATTCCTCGAAGCTGACGACGGTGATCGGGTTCATTTCCGAGGAAGTCGCCGGGATCGTCAACACCGTCCCGAAAGGCATGGCTTTTTCGACCGGCAAGCCTTTGCCGACGCCGCTTGCGAAGATGTCGATCGGATCGCCTTCAAACAAGCTGGCGGCTGCGATGAATTTCGTGCCGTCGATGACCGATCCACCGCCCACCGCAATCAGAAAGGTGTACCCTTCCGTTTTGATCTTCGCCACGGCGTCCATCAGGTATTCAAAGACCGGGTTCGCCGGAATGCCGCCGAACTCCCCCCATTCCCTGTTGCCCAGAGCCTGCACGACACGGTCGAAGGTGCCGGAACGTTTGGCGCTGCCGCCTCCGTAGGTGATCAGCACCTTCGCGTCTTTAGGCACAAACCTGTCGATTTTTTTGACCTGATCCCGTCCGAAGGCAACCCGGACAGGATTATAAAACTCAAAATCCATGATTTCAGCTGACAGTGACATAGTACTCCCCCATTGGTTTCAATTAGTTACGCTAACTTCGTGCACAAAGCGTCGATCGCATTTTCAAAGATGGCAAGGCCGGCTTCCAACTGTTCATCCGTCGTGACCAACGGCGCCAGGAAACGGACCACATTCCCGTAGGTGCCGGCATTTTCGATGATCAGGCCGTTCTGCACACAATGTTGGATCAGCGCGTTCACCAATTCCGGAGCAGGTTCCTTCGTCAGTCGATCTTTGATGAACTCAACGCCGATCATGCCGCCCAAACCGCGCACATCGCCGATTTCTTTGTATTGCTGTTGCCATTCCTCAACGCGGGCAGTGTATGCCGCACCCAATTTCAAGGAACGTTCGCAGAGTTTTTCGTCTTCGATGACTTGGATTGTCGCCAGCGCCGCAGCACAGGATACCGAATTGCCGCCGAAAGTGCCACCGATCAGACCGCCTGCCATCCCTTTGAAGATCTCATCACGGGCAACGATGGCGCTGAGAGGGAAGCCGCCTGCGATCGATTTTGCCGTACACAGGATATCCGGTGCGCAGCCGGCTTCTTCGTAGTAGGAAGAGGCGAACAGCTTGCCCGTGCGCCCGAACCCGGTCTGCACTTCATCCGTCATCATCATGATGCCATTTTCATCGCAGATTTGGCGGACAGCTTTGACCCATTCAATCGGGGCCGGGATAAAGCCGCCCTCGCCCTGCACCGGCTCGAAAACGATGGCCGCGACTTGGCTGGCCGGCGTCAACTCGTCAAAGGCGCGTTTGATGCGGTCGATGTAATAGGCCACTGCCTCTTCATCCGTGCTGTAGGCCGGTTTGCGGTAAAGATTTGGATAATCCACGCGGAATATCCCATCCGGGAATGGCCCCAAGCCGATCGAGTTGGCCTTTTTCGCGGTCATATGCGTCGTCAACAGTGTCCGTCCATGGAAGGCCCCGGAGAATACAATCACATTCGGCCGTTTCGTGTAGGCTCTCGCTACCTTTACGCCGTTTTCGATTGCTTCCGCTCCGCTGTTCGCAAAGAACGTCCGCTTTTTGAATCCCTTCACCGGCACGATATCGTTCATTTTTTCGGCCAAGGTGATATACTTTTCGCTCGTAAGGATATTGATCATCGCATGGGTATAATCGTTCTCCTGCATTTTCACGGCTTCCACGACTTTCGGGTGGCGATGGCCGATATTCAAAACACCCACGCCGCCGACCCAATCCAAGAAACGATTGCCGTCAACGTCCTCGATGATGGCGCCCTCAGCCTTCCCGATCGCAATCGGATAAACGCATGTCAAAGAAGAAGGGATCGCTTCCGATCGACGGGCCAGGATGGCTGCTGCCTTTTCCCCCGGCAATGTTTCCGTGATGATTTCCGGCAGTTGATATCTCAATTCTGTTTCTGTTAGTGATGTTGTTCCTGTCATGGCGCTCGCTCCCTTTTCATGCATTCTTGTACTATCTTTTGTAACTTCGATGGTTTGATTATATAGATTTAGCAATCAAACAGAAAACATTTCATGACACCGGATAGGACTTTTTCTGTTATGCGATGTCAGCTTCATTCACATCGATTTGAGAACAAGGTTGCAACAACAGCCATTATTCTTGACTGCTGTGGGATTCCATTCAAAAAAACCTTCTGTTATCTTCACGGAAGGTTTCCTGACATGCATCTCGATTTATTTTTCGTTTTCATTCCATTTGAAGGATATTGTCCAGCGGACTGGAGCGCAAATGTAAGGAATTCAGAAGCGTACCGGCCTCAACTTTTTGTTTCCCGCTCCACAAAATGTCCGAAACTGAAACGGACCGCATTTTTTTGATCACCGAATTGGATGCCTTCCTTCACGACCACTTTTTCTTCCAGCAATTTCTGAAGCAATTTATCCATCTCGGCATCGGTTTTATTGACGAAACGACAATAAAGATGGTATCCGCCTTTAGCCGGTTCAAAACTTATTTCCGAGCCGTATTTGTTTCTGAGCCAGGTCTGCAACGTTTCGGCGCGCTCTTTCAAAGCCGAAACGATGGTCGGAAGATGCTCAGTAATCTCGCTCGCCAAATAATGCTCCGCTAGCAGTTGCGGCAAAAAACTCACTCCGGAGTCGATCTGATCGCGGATGTCGGCCAATTCCCGGATAATGGCGGCAGGCCCAATCATCCAGCCAATCCGGATATGCTGACCGGCGAACTTGGATAAGGAACCCAGATACAGCACTTGTTGCCGTTTATCCAGGCTTTTCAACGGACGGTTATCAACCGTTTCATCAAAAACAAAGCTGCCGTATGCATCATCCTCCACGATCGGGATGCGTTTCAGCAAACAATAATCAAGGATGGCCTGTTTCCGCTCGGGGCTCATGACCGTGCCTGTCGGATTCTGGAAAATCGGATTCAGAAAAATCATCTTCAGCGGGTACTGTAGAGAGGCTTCCTGAAGTCCATTGACAGTCATTCCCTCACCATCCATCGGAATCGGAATGATCCGCAGACCGGCAGCCTGAAAAAGCCGCAAAGAATAGAAATAGGAAGGGGCTTCGATGCCGATCGCATCGCCCGGCTTCAACAGCCCTTGCGTAATCAAAAACAATGATTGCTGGGTTCCCGAAGTGATGAAGATTTCCTCCAGCGGGACTGTCATTCCGTACGCGGTCTCGAGGTGTTTTTGGACACTTTCCCTCGTCGCTTTGATTCCTCGGTTCTCCTTGATGAAGGTCGCTTCGCCATGAAGCATTTCACCCAGCGAAATATCCGGGATCTTCAGTTCCGGCAAGAGGTCCTTCGGCAAATCCCCATTCCCCAAATCCAGGATTTCGCGCGAACGGTGCTGCGCCAACAGCTGCCTGACGTTCCTTTGATATGGGGTATCCACCGAAAGATTATCCGGCGTCAAGGAAGTACGCCAATTGATGGTTGGTCTTGTCTGCATCCCCCATTTATTCGGATTCACGAACGTCCCGCTGCCCCTTTTGCGGATGAGTATCCCCTGCGTCGTCAGTTCTTCCAGTGCCCGGATGACGGTCGACCGGTTGACCTGCAGTTCCTCCGCCAGCTTGCGTTCCGCCGGCAAGGCCCGGCCTGGGATCAAATCGCCGGCTTTGATTTTTTCTTCGATCAGTTGCATCAGCTGTTGATAGAGCGGCATGCCCCTATCCTGATCCAGTCTCCATTCCGCCATTCCTTCACTCTCCCTAGTTTTCATTCATTATACACCAAATTGGTTGGTCTGGAAACAGTCCAATTGGATGTAGGCGTTTCTGCAAATAGGGATTATGATTTAACCATTCTTTAACCATTTTATCATTCAAACCTAGGAGGATCATTTATGACAACAAAAATCATCGGTTCGGAAAAAGTGAAACGCGGGATGGCCCAAATGCAGAAAGGTGGCGTCATCATGGATGTCGTGAACGCGGAGCAGGCAAGGATTGCTGAAGCGGCTGGTGCCGTAGCGGTCATGGCTTTGGAACGCGTGCCTTCGGACATCCGCGCAGCCGGCGGGGTTGCCCGGATGGCGGACCCTACCATCGTCGAGGCAGTGATGAACGCGGTCAGCATTCCCGTCATGGCGAAAGCCCGCATCGGACATATCACCGAAGCGCGCATCCTGGAAGCGATGGGCGTCGACTATATCGACGAGAGCGAAGTGCTGACCCCTGCCGATGAGGAATTCCACTTATTGAAATCCAACTATACCGTTCCTTTTGTCTGCGGTTGCCGCGATCTGGGAGAAGCCTTGCGCCGCATCGGTGAAGGAGCTTCGATGCTGCGTACGAAGGGAGAACCGGGGACCGGCAATATCGTGGAAGCCGTCCGCCATATGCGCAAAGTCAACGGCCAAATCCGCCAGTTGATCACGAAGTCGGATGATGAACTGATGACCTTCGCCAAAGAAATCGGCGCGCCATACGAATTGGTCAAAGAAATCAAACTGCTCGGCAAACTGCCGGTCGTGAACTTCGCTGCCGGCGGTGTCGCAACACCGGCTGACGCAGCCCTGATGATGAGTTTGGGTGCGGATGGCGTCTTCGTCGGATCCGGCATCTTCAAAGCCGAAAATCCGGAAAAATTCGCCCGCGCCATCGTCCGCGCGACAACGAATTACGAAGATTATGCTTTGTTGGCGGAACTGTCCAAAGGTTTGGGCGAACCGATGAAAGGTATCGATATCAGCACGCTCCGCGCCTCCGAACGCATGCAGGAAAGAGGCTGGTAAGCATGACGAAAAAAATCGGCGTATTGGCCTTGCAGGGTGCCGTAACGGAGCACTTGCAGGCACTGACTAAATTGGGCGTCACCGCAACAGCCGTGAAATCGCCCGCCGATCTTGAAGGAGTGGACGGGCTGATCATCCCAGGCGGCGAATCGACTGCCATCGGTCGTCTGATTCGCGAACAGGGACTGGAGGAACCTTTGCGGAAATTTTTTGATGCTGGCAAAGCGATTTTCGGAACCTGCGCCGGACTGATTCTCTGCAGTACCGACAGCAGTCATGCACCTGATGAATTGCGGCTCGGCTTCATCGACATCGCAGTCGAACGGAACGGCTTCGGACGCCAAGTCGACAGCTTTGAAGCCTTGCTGGCATTTGTGGGCCTCGCGGAACCGGTGGAAGCCGTCTTCATCCGCGCACCCTATATCCGCTCCATTGGCGATGATGTCCGCGTGCTGGCAAGCATCGACGGCAAGATCGTGGCAGCCGAAAACGACCGCGTACTGGTCACGGCTTTCCATCCGGAATTGACGGACGATCTTACGGTGTTTGAGTACTTTTTGAAGAAGATAAGCTGAGGAATTGTTATTCAGTTTCCACATCCTTAATGGTTCTATAAAATCGAATCAATGCTGATTATTCTAAAAACAGTTCTCCGTAATCTACTACCAAAAAAAACAGAAAGGCAAACAAGTTACATCAACCTGTTTGTCTTTCTGTTTGTCTTTCTGTTTGTCTTTCTGTTTGTCTTTCTGTTTGTCTTTCTATTTCACTGATAAGATAACTCTTTGGTAATGTTTCAATCCGTGAACACCATCGTCTTGTACCTCTGCAATAATATGAATAGTGTCACCTGATTGAGCATCTTCAGGAACAGTAAAGGTCACAGTGTCGGTGTCATTTCCGGATAAAGCAATCGTATCCGTTGCTTCACCTTCAGCCAAGTCACGATGAAGACCTAATTGTAATCCGCTGGTTACATCTGCTACTGCCTCAAGAGGTTCAACCGTGGAATCTTCATAAGTATCCGCTTCAAAGTATCTCCACCAGCTGTAAGTCAAGTTATCCCCATCCGGATCAGTCGCATTAGCGTGCAAGGTCACCTCTTCACCTTTTTCGACTTCCAAATCTATCCCTTCATCCACTGTCAGAACAGGATTGTGGTTAGCATCTTCATAATCAGCAGTAATGGCCCAATCCGCACGAGCCGCAAAGTCGCTTTGAATATCATCAAACCAACGCATCAATGAATATTCAGCCTCGTATCTTTCAGTGTACGGGTCAAAGTCCAGAACTGTATTGCGGTACAACTGTTCGTTTTCAGCGCCGAATCTTCCTCCCCAACCACCAAATGATGGGTCTTCCATACTTCTAAGCCCATTGTCGATCAGATAGAAGAAGGACGGAGAATCACCCTCCGAGATAAAATCGTACTGGTTATATTGCGGATTGTTTTCGAGATATTCTTCAGACCCACGTTGTTCTTCAGGCAATTCGCCTTCCAGCATGTTTCCGTCCCCCATCAGTGCATACATATCCAGTAGGGATCCATGGCCATTTTTAATGTTTTCATAATTCCATTCTCCCTGCAACTTGCTATTCACTTCATCCGTGTGGAATTTCCAAGCATAAGCGAAGTGCCAGAAATTGGACTGATCGTTGATGATACGGATATCAGGCCAGTTTGTCGCGATATAGGAACTGTAACTTTCATCCTGATCCAGAATGATATAAAGTACTAGTTTATCACTAACGGCCTGTTTTATCGTTTCCCACTCTTCGGTATTTTCATACTCTTCCTGAATGGATTTCAGTGCGCGTGCTGTGGTATTGGTACCTCCCCATGTTTGCACGTATAAGTCACTCTCGTCATCATCCAAGAACAATTCTTTTAAAAATTCGGAACCTTCCGTAACTTTTTCCATTTCTCCTGCATTAGTTATATTACCAATTTTGGTCACATCACGAATATAATCCGGTTCGGGATAACCTTCCGCGTGCGTAATCAAATTCGGATAAGCTTCTTCGTACGCATCGGTCATGTTGCTGAGCCACTCTGTTCCGGTCCATCGGAAAGGCTCAATTCCGGCTTCTTCATCACCGGCATAATGGTACATAGAGCTTGTAAGAACAACTCCTTCCAATTCCATCTCGTTCGCATACAGGAAATATCTCAACATGGAATTCATGTCATCAACTTCCCCATCTGTCGTGATAACCGTACGGGCCTTTACCTTTTCCGTTGATTGTTCCTGTGCCACAATATTTTCACTCTCTTCGGAAACAGCTGACTGTGAACCGCTGCTGCATCCTGCCAATAAGAGTGCACCAATCAATGATGCTGTTATCGAAACTGCTGTCTTATTTTTCATCTAATTACTCCTCCTAGTAGTTGACTGTTACTTTCTCACTCGAAATAGCATTAAAAGCCTATTCCGGTTTTTTAACGATAATACAAGTCAGAATACGTTTTCATTACTGTGCAAAAATAAATTTTCATGCATATACACAACATATAGCAGTAAAACGCTCTGATGCCATAACATGACATTCGAGCGTTCTACTGTATTTTATTGTAGTGTTATTCTAACTAGTCCAAATCTTCACCATTGCTGGCGATGGCTTTTTGGTACCAGTAGAAGGAATCCTTCTTCAGACGATCCAAGCTGCCTGATCCGTCATTGTGGCGGTCCACATGGATGTAGCCGTAACGTTTCGCCATCTCGCCGGTCCCGGCCGAAACCAAATCGATGCAGCCCCAAGACGTATAGGCGACCAGATCCACTCCGTCCAGAACGATCGCATCGCGCATGGCTTTGACGTGATCGCGGAGGTAGGAGATGCGGTAATCATCATGGATTTGGCCGTCGACAATTTCATCCACAGCGCCCAACCCATTTTCAACCACCATCAGCGGCAACTGGTAACGGGCATGGAACGTATTCAGGGCAACACGCAGACCCAACGGATCGACTTGCCAGCCCCACTCCGATTCTGCCAAATACGGATTCTTTTCGCCCATCAAGGCATTGCCTTCACCCGGCACGCCGGATTGCGCAAAGCTGGCGGCGCTGGATGCATAGTAGCTGAAGGAAATGAAATCTACCGTATGTGCAGCCAAGATTTCCTCATCGCCCTGCTCGAAGGTGACGTTGATGCCTTTGGTGGCGAAGTAAGCCAGTTTGCTCGGCGGATAATATCCGCGGGCATGGACATCCGAGAAGAACAATTTTTCTTCTTCTTTTCGTTGCGCTGCCCAGACGTCCTCCGGTTTGGCCGACAACGGATAGACCGGCGCATAAGCGATCATGCAGCCGATGCGGTTCTCGGGATCGATTGCCCGCGCGGCCTTCGTTGCCAAAGCGCTGGCGACGAACTGATGATGCAAAGCTTGGTACATGATTTCTTCCTGGTTTTCGCCCGCTTCAGCTTTTGAACCGATCGAGATCTGCGGCAGGAAAGTCGCCATATTGATTTCATTGAAAGTCAGCCAATAGTTGACTTTCCCTTGATAGCGCTCAAATAATGTAGTAGCATATCTTTCAAAAAAGCCGATCAGCTTGCGGTTTTTCCAGCCGCCGTAGTGGTCGACCAGATATTGCGGCATTTCGAAATGGGAGATCGTCACCAATGGCTCGATGCCGTATTTCGCCAACTCATCGAAGACGTCATCGTAAAAGGCCAAACCGGCTTCATTCGGTTCCAGTTCATCGCCGTTCGGAAAAATACGCGTCCAAGCGATCGACATCCGGAACATCCGGAAGCCCATTTCTGCGAACAAAGCGATATCTTCCTTGTAGCGGTGATAGAAATCGATGCCGATGTGCGAAGGGTAATAATCGCCTACTCCGGCGAAGCGTTCAGCAAAATCGCGTGAGCAGGTCAGCTGGTCGATGACCGATGGACCTTTCCCATCAGCGTCCCAACCTCCTTCAAATTGGTTGGCGGCTGTGGCACCGCCCCAGAAGAAACCTTCCGGAAATCCTTTACCTGCTGACATGACAATTCCTCCTATTTCTTTACCAAAGATGCGCCGTTTGTTGCGATGACTTCTTTGTACCAGTTGAATGATTTTTTCTTGTAACGGTTCAATGTGCCGGATCCGTCATCGTGGCGGTCGACATAGATAAAGCCATAGCGTTTTTTCAACTCGGCAGTCGAAGCGCTGACCAAGTCGATGCAGCCCCATGTTGTGTAGCCCATCAGGTCCACGCCATCCGCGATCGCTTCAGCAACCTGCACCAAGTGATCGTTCAGGTAGTTGATGCGGTAGTCGTCGTTGACGGTCGGTTGTCCGTCTTCACCGGTCACTAATTCATCGACTGCTCCCAAGCCGTTTTCTACGATGAACAATGGTTTTTGATATCGATCCCAGAAGTCATTCAAGACGATGCGCAAGCCCTTCGGATCGATCTGCCAGCCCCATTCAGAAGCCTCAAGGTATGGATTCATCACCCCTCCGAGGATATTTCCTGTCCCTTTTACTTTCTTGGACTCGTCTGCTGTTTGTGTGGAACTCATATAGTAGCTGAAGGAGATGAAATCGACTGTGTTCTTCAGGATTTCTTCATCTTCCGGCGTGATGTCCAACTCAATGCCGTTTTCACGGAAATAGCGTTTCATGTAACCAGGGTATGCGCCGCGAACGTGTACATCCGAGAAGAAATAGTTTTGGCGTTCCGCTTCCATCGCGGCGATGACATCGTCTGGATGCGCAGTCAACGGATAGGTCGGCATCGCCAAGACCATGCAGCCGATTTGGAAGGCCGGATTGATTTCGTGGCCGATTTTTGTCGCCAAAGCGCTGGCCACCAATTCATGATGGACTGCTTGATACAGATCTTTCTTCGACAATTTTTCAGGAGCCGTCGCGATCCCGCCGCTCATGAATGGCGCATGGATGATCGAGTTGATTTCATTGAACGTCAACCAGTACTTGACTTTGTCTTTGTAGCGCGTGAAGACCGTGCGCACGTAGTTTTCGTAGAAGCCGATCATTTTGCGGTTTACCCAACCGTCATATTCACGGGATAGGTGTAGCGGCGTTTCGTAGTGGGACAAAGTAATCAGAGGCTCGATGCCGTATTTTGCCAATTCGTCGAACAAGTCATCATAGAACTGCAAGCCAGCTTCGTTCGGCTCCGCTTCGTCGCCATTCGGGAAGATGCGTGTCCATGCAATAGAAGTACGGTAGGTTTTGAAGCCCATTTCCGCAAACAAGGCGATATCTTCTTTATAACGGTGGTAGAAGTCGATCCCTTCCAATTTCATGTTATCCGGTGTCGGACCATCAGTGATCGGTCCGAAGCCGCCTTGAGGGGTTACATCCTGAACGGATAAACCTTTCCCATCAACATTATAAGCACCTTCGTATTGGTTGGCAGCTGTTGCGCCACCCCATAAAAAACCTTTTGGAAATACTGTTTGCATGTAATCGCTCCTATTCTTTTTCTGTAACTTTTTTATGAATCAGGCTGGTTCATTGTGGGACAGCCCTGAATGATGAAAACTTATCCCAAATGGGTTCGGGCGCCTGAGACCACAAACCAAATTCCCGAATATCTGGTTATTATTCGGGAGGCTGGCTTGCGATCTAGTTTTTTTCCCCGGATATCTGGTTTTTATCCGAGAATATTTCTTGCGGTTAAGATTGATTTCCCGAATACTTGGGCTCATTCACTACAATTGTTTGTGATCGATTCCGATTTCACGGATAGATTACGTTTACGCGATGACCGTCATCAGGTAATCTCCCTCAGTCAAGGTCGCTTCTTTCGTCGTGATGACATCTAGATAATCATTGCTGTTTGTGACGATGATTGGTGTGATGATTTCGTAGCCTGCTTTTTGGATGAAATCGATGTCGAATTCCAATAGCAATTGGCCGGCGACAACTTTATCACCTTGTTGCACATGGCTCGTGAAGCCTTCTCCATTCAGTTGAACTGTGTCCATTCCAACGTGGATCAGGATTTCCGTTCCATTTTCAGTCGTCAAACCGATCGCATGTTGTGTCGGGAACAAAAGCGTTACAGTTGCATTTGCGGGAGCATAAATCTCACCGACAGTCGGACGGATTGCGATTCCTTTACCAAGTGCACCCGTTGCGAAAGCTTCATCCGGTACATCTGACAGGACAACCATTTCGCCGATCATTGGGCTAGCGACCAAATCTTTTTCAGCAGCTGCGCTCAAGTCTTTTTTCATTGCTTCAATAACTACAGCGTTTGTGTTCAAAGTTGTTGCTTCATTTGTTTCAGTTGCTACAGTTTCAGTTTCTCCGTAAAGAACTGGGATTTTTGAGAAGAAGACAAGCAGGAATCCTGCAGCAAGCCCTACACCGCAGACGATGAGTGAAGCCCAGAAGTTGAAACTCATTGCTCCATCAGCATCCAAGTAGCTAGGGAATGAGAAGACTCCCAAGCCGCCCATACGGTAGCTTGTCAGTTTGAAGATACCTGCCACTATACCGGAGATGGCACCGGCTACACAGCTCAATTGGAACGGACGTTTCATCGGTAAAGTGATCCCGTAGATAGCAGGCTCAGTTACCCCGAACAAACCGGAAATGAAAGCCGGGATGGCTAACTGTTTCACTTTTGCTTCTTTTGTTTTCAACATAATAGCCAATACTGCACCTGTCTGTGCGAACGAAACCCCTAATACCGTAGCCAGTAACTGATCATAGCCTTGCGTCGCCAAGTTGTTGATTGCGATCGGAACCAAGCCCCAATGCAAACCGAACATGACGAATACTTGCCAACCGCCACCCAATACAGCACCTGCGACAATCGGGCTCAAATTGTAAACCCATGATACACCAGCTCCAAGCAATGTTGCAGCCCATGTGGAAAGCGGTCCGACAAACAAGATAGTCAATGGAACAACGATCAACAAAGTTGTGAAAGGCACCATGAACAATTTCACAACATCCGGAATGACTTTCTTCAAGACATTTTCAACTTTGGAACCAAGGAAAACAGCCAACAGGATCGGCACAACCGATGAAGCGTAGCTCATCATGATGACCGGTAAACCCAAGAAGGTCATATAAATCGGCGATTCAAAAATGCTGCCGGCGAACAATGTGTACAATGGATCAATTCCTGCAGGATTGACCATGCCCGGATAGACCATTGCAGCTGCGACTGCCATCGCCGTAAAACTGTTCATTTTGAAGTGTTTGCTGGCAGTATAAGCCAAGAAAATCGGCAGGAAGTTGAAGAAGCCGTCACCTGCTGCTTGAATCAGGACATAGGCCCCATCAGTAGTCGACATACCCGCGGCCACCAAAAGCGCTGCCACACCTTTCAGCATCCCTGTCGCTGCCAACGGTCCCAGGATTGGTTGGAAGATCTTCGAAATCATATCAATGAACTGGTTGAACAAGCTGCCTTTCGGTCCCTCGTCTTCAGCAGCGACTTCACCGCCACCGTTCAATCCGCCGACCGCGTTTACAGCTGCGTAGACATCCGGTACGTGGTTACCGATGACGACTTGGTATTGGCCGCCGCTTTTGATGACCGTTACGATACCTTCGCGTTTTTTCAGGTACTCCGTGTCCGCTTTGCTTTCGTCAACCAATTTGAAACGTAGACGCGTGATGCAATGCGCCAGGCTGCGGACGTTTTCTTTGCCGCCCACATGAGCCAAAATGTCTTTTGCTAATTCTTCATACTTCATGTTATATCCCTCTTTTTCCATAATTTTTTATAAAAAAAACCTAAATAGATAGCACGGGAATTTATTCCCTGCTGTCTACTTAGGTTTTGCCTGCTTTACCAGTAACAATCCTCTTGAGAGCATCATAGGTATTCACTTTGGTTGCACGACCCGATGGATATGGATCGTGAGGTAAACAATTTCGTCGGTGCCGACCTGAAAATGATGGGCACTTCCGACATAGGTTGCAATTTTGTTCGCACAAGTGTATGCATTCGGATAGTTTGCTTTCACCTGTTCCAACAAGAAGGTGTCCGGAGCCGTCTGGAAAACTTCTCCCATGACGACCCGTTGTGCAAAATACTGCAGATGGGTGTAGAAACGGTTATAGGATATCGATTCTTCATCGAAGGCGACACCAAAATGTAAGCGGACAATGTTCAGGATATCCTGAACGATCCGGGTCACTTTCATCGTCTCTTCGATCATTTGCCCTTCTTTTTGTGCATTCACGAAATGCAGCGCGATGGAAGTCGCTTCATCCGGGGCCATCAGGACTCCGGTATGTTCCGCGATGAGTTCCAGCCCGATTTTACCGAGCTCGTACTCCCGTCGATAGAACTTCTTCACTTCGAAGGCCAAAGGATTGGTCAAGCTGATCCCTTCCTTTGTCCGCTGGATGGCATAATGGATATGGTCGGCAAGCGTCAGGTAGACATTTGCCTGAAAGCTATGATTCAGCCGCGTTTCGGCTTCTTGGATAATCTTAAAAATGGCATCTGATTCTTCTTGCGGTAAATCTTGATAAATGGCCTTTAATTGATCTGCCGAATCATTTTCCTGGATGACGAATGTTTTCTCGATCAACGACTTATCGATCGCATCGCCTGTTCTTTTCTGAAACCCGATCCCTTTGCCCATCACAATGATTTCGGATGCATCTTCGGCCTCTGCCAAGACCACGTTGTTGTTGTAGACTTTTCCGATTTTCATTGATTCTCCCGATTCCCCCTTCCATTAAAAAAAACCTAAACTAACACCAAATGATGTGCACATCATCTCGTATCAATTTAGGTTTTGCCTGCACAACCAGTAACAATCCTATGAACAACATGTTAGCACTTCCAATAAAAAGATGCAAGCCCTTTCCAGAAAAAAAATTATTTTCATTTTTATCCGTTGATGCAAGGGAGGATTTTTGAAAACGGATGTCATTAGCTTTATGAACAGTGTGTTGTGGAGCATCATTCTGCGGTGTAAAGATGGATTGTTTAGCTTTATTCATATTTCCTTTCGACATTCTGACTTTCGATGACAAAAGAGGCTACCTCATTAGAAGGCAGCCTCTGCTTTACGCACGTTCTTTGATTGTCATCATTTTTTGGAAAACGAAGCGTTCATTCAATCGGTTCACAAAATGCTGGGTCACCGTACCGGTGAAGAGCATGGCAAACACGGTGCCGATGCCGACTCCGGCGATGCCTTCCAGGAACAACACGGAGACGACAAGACTCAACACAACACAGGTGACATCGAAACCTGTTTTCATCTGCTTCACGCTCAGTCCGAAATGTTCGGCTATTTCACGGACGAAAAGATCGAACGGAAGCGCCGGCAAACGGCAATTCAGCATGAGACTGATCCCGAGCGATAACATGAAAAAACCAGTGAAAAAGAAAACGATCCGCAGCGGTATGTTTGTGGCGATGCCCGAAAAAAGCAATTCAAAGAAATCCAGCAGATAGCCGAACAGCAACGCCAGCAGAATCGAAAAAACATATCCCAAAAACTTTCGCGTAAATAGAGCCATAATCAACACAAGCACTACTTGGAAGAGAAAATTCCAGCTGCCGATTGTGACACGCGCAAACAGTTCGTTCAACACCACCGGCACGGAAGTAATAGTCGACACCCCCAATTCACTCTTGATCATCAACGATACGGCAATGGCATTGCACAGCACGCCCATTGCCAAAGCAAGTTCACTTGCCAACACTTTCTTCTCCATATCTTCCTCCTTATCTATCTTTTACATTTTTTACTTCTTGATGACAAGCCCAAGCATCACAACAAAGGCCAGCGCCTGTTCCTCGCTGACGATCGCACCCTTCAGATCCTCTAGCGTGATGCTGATGCGCTCGAATCGGCAACTGCTGATGTCGATTGCCTTCAAAGGCGTGCCCGTGAAATTGATTCCGGACAGCTCGCACTCCAAAAAATCGACTTTTTTCAGTTTGCATGTGTAAAAATCAGCTTCATCCAGACGGCAGTTTTCGTAACGGACATTCTTCTGCTTGCTGAAGCCCAGCGCGGCCATCTGCAGGTTGCACTCACTGAAGCGAACATCCTCAAATACGCCTTCGGTCATCGAAGTGCCGATGAGCCGGCAATTAATGAAACGGACCCGCTTCATGGTTACTTCATCCAGCTGCACATTGGCGAAATCACAACTTTCGAAAGTGACATCCCGCAAGTACATTTGCGTCACTGCCGCTTCGCTGAAAGTCACGTTCTGGAATCTGACTTCGGCAAACTCCACTCCCCGTCTGTCGCCAATGTCGATGGTGGTGTTTTTGAAGAGAGCATGTTCTATGTACGGTTCATCCGGATCGAAACAGTCTCCGAAATTTTTTTCAGGCAAATCTTTTGGTATTGCGGGTTCCATGATTTTAGCGGGCACTTGCTTCATTCCTTCCGATGTTTTTCTTTCTTTTAGTATACAGCAATACACTTCGCTTAGATAT
Source organism: Trichococcus sp. (assembly GCF_055118575.1). Classification (NCBI taxonomy): domain Bacteria; kingdom Bacillati; phylum Bacillota; class Bacilli; order Lactobacillales; family Carnobacteriaceae; genus Trichococcus; species Trichococcus sp. Next base: position 24,173 of record NZ_JBSQPW010000003.1, read on the forward strand.
GCTTGCTTTGATAATCTGCGCTTTCGTCCGGAGTGTTATAATGGAAGCAAGGAAACAGGTTAAGGGGGAATTGATATGGATCATGCGTATGCTAAAGTGTTTCGGGGGACGGCCTTCACCAGCAGGTCGCCGCAGGAAGTGAGTGTCTGGGAAGATTGTCTGTTTTGCCTCGATGAAGAAGGCTTGATCCGGCGCATCCTGAAGCCGCAGGATCCTGATTACGCAAAGGTCTTGGAGTCCTACAGCGGAACGGACTCCTTCCTTGCGCTTGCTGAAGGACAGTATTTCCTGCCGGGGTTCATCGATCTGCATATCCATGCACCGCAATGGGCACAGGCCGGCACTGCGATGGACATCCCTTTGCATGATTGGCTGGATACGTATACTTTTCCGCTGGAATCGAAATTCTCCGATCTGGCTTTCGCGCGCAAGGTATACGAAAATCTTGTCGTGACGCTGCTGGCTAACGGAACGACAACCGGTCTTTATTTTGCGACCATCCATAAGGAAGCCAGCTACCTGTTGGCGCAGATTTGCGCCGAAAAAGGCCAACGCGGACTGGTCGGGAAAGTTGTTATGGACGATAGGGAACAAAATCCGGCATATTACCGGGACGAAAGCACGGAAGCTGCCTTGGCGGATACGGAAAGTTTCATCCAGCTGGTCCAGAAATTGAGCAAAACGACGAAACAAGGCGTTTATCCGGTCGTGACGCCCCGCTTCATTCCAAGTTGCACCGACGCGGCGTTGAAGGGTCTTGGCGAGTTGGCGAAAAAATACGATACATACATCCAATCCCACTGTAGCGAAAGTGATTGGGAGCACAACTATGTCCATGAACGGATGCACAACAGCGACACATCCGCTCTGCACGAAAAAGGTTTGTTGAGCGACAAATCGGTCATGGCGCATGCCGTCTTCCTTTCGGACGAGGATGCTGATTTGTTCGCCGAAACCGGAACCGCGATTGCGCATTGTCCGATTTCGAATGTCTTTTTCTCGAACGGTGTCCTGCCGGCTGCACGTTTCACTGCACTGGGAATCGATATCGGGCTGGGAACGGACATTTCCGGTGGCTTCTCGCCAAGCCTGTTCGATAACATCAGACAAGCCGTCATATCTTCGCGCATGCTGGAGGAAGGCGTTGATCCTTCACTTCCGGCTGCGGAACGCGGCCTTCCGCATTCGCGCATTTCCGCCAATGAAGCCTTCTACTATGCGACTGCCGGCGGAGGGCAGAGCTTGAGCCTTCCGATTGGGCGCTTGCAAGAAAACTATGTGTGGGACGTCCAAGTAATCGACGTCAACACACCGACCGCCAAACTACCGCTGTTCGATGACGGGATCTCGAAGGAAGATCTGTTGCACAAGATTCTCTATTTGAGCCGTCCGGAGAACATCCGCGAGGTCTGGGTCCAGGGCGTATGCGTCCATAAACGGACATAGGCAAAGCTGTATGAAAACCCGGATTTGATGATTATCCGGGTTTATTTGTGCTCGGTTACTCCGGTTGTCGGATTCTTTCGGATTATCCGACAACTGCCCCATCATTTGTGATCCGGTTGTCGGATTCTTTCGGGTTATCCGACAACTTCCCATCTTTTGCGAGCGGGTTGTCGGATTCTTTCGGGTTATCCGACAACTGCCTCGTCGTTTGTGATCTGGTTGTCGGATTCTTGCGGGTTATCCGACAACTGCCCCATCATTTGTGATCCGGTTGTCGGATTCTTTCGGGTTATCCGACAACTGCCCCATCATTTGTGACCCGGTTGTCGGATTCTTTCGGGTTATCCGACAACTGCCCCATCATTTGTGATCCGGTTGTCGGATTCTTTCGGGTTATCCGACAACTGCCCCATCATTTGTGATCCGGTTGTCGGATTCTTTCGGGTTATCCGACAAGCTCCGTATCGTTTATCGCTGCGGTTTTTAAATCAGTAGCTATGATACGGGTCCCTCAACTCCTTAAGTAAGCTCGGCCTCAGGCGAATAAAATGCCTATCTAACCTATCCATGTTAGAATGAAAATAAGTAACTATTGGAGGATGATATATATGAACCAAAAACTCGTTGAGATTTGCCTGCGTGTCAGAGATATTGACGCTACTTTAGACTTCTATACTGATCTATTTGATTTTGAAGTTGCCAGCCACAGAAAATTCCCTGAAAATAAGTTTGATTTAATTTATCTGAATTCTCCCGGTTCTTCTGTGCAAATTGAACTCACCTATAATTATGATGCCGAGCCCTATAATGTCGGAAATGGCTTCAGTCATTTAGGTGTGACTGTCAGTGATTTAGAAAAAATGCATGAAATTTGTAAAGCTTCTGCTTACGAGACAGGTGAGTTAAAAGGCCTTTCAGGCGGCACACCGACCTATTTCTTTGTGACCGATCCTGATGGCTATCGAATTGAAGTAAAGCGCGCAAAATAATTTTTCCGAAAATTTCACCAAATGAGAGCATATCGTTTTTTCAATATGCTTTCATTTGTTCAAAAAGAAACACGTAAGCAGCCAAGTGGATGCTTGCGTGTTTCTTTTCATTCAAGCTGCTCAAGCAGCGTATTCTTAAGCTTTTTCTTTCAAAATGATGTTCAATACCAACGCAACGATTGTTCCTGCGGAGATACCGGATGAGAACAATCCGCTCAAGATACCTGGCAATTGCGCTACGGTATCCGGCACAAAGGAAACACCCAGACCGACACCCAATGCAGAAGCAACAATGATCATATTGCGGTTGTTGAATTCAACGCGTGACAGTGATTGCACACCGGCAGCAGCAACCGTACCGAACATCAAGATGCCGGCACCACCCAATACAGGTTGTGGCATGATGGAGATCAACGTAGCAAATTTAGGGAATAAGCTCATGACGATCATGATGATACCACCCATGATGGCTACTTTACGGGAAGCATTGCGGGTCAACGGAATCAATCCGGCATTTTGGCTGAAGGTTGCGGCAGGACCGGAACCCACGAAAGGTGCGATGAACGAGCCGAACCCATCCGCACGGACACCGGCAGCGATTCTTTCATCCGTCAGTTTCGTTTCCGTAACAGCACCCAATGTCTGCATTACTCCAACTGTTTCAATGACTGTTACAAGATAGCCGGATACGAAAGGAATCGCGTATTCAAGCTTGAAATCAGGTACGCCGAACTTGAAGAATTGCGGGAATGCAAACCAGTCAGCAGCAACGACTTGGCCGAAGTCGACCATACCCAACGGAATGCAGACAACATATCCGATTGCTGCACCGATCAAAACTGCGGCGGGCGCAATTCTGCTTGGTCCATAATGATTGATCAAAGCGATAATCAGGAACACAAGCACTGCGATACCGATGTTTATCGGACTACCGAAATCCTCGGATCCAAAACCGCCGCCTGCCCAGCCCATCGCTACGGACATCAGCGTCATCCCCATCAAAGAGATTACCGATCCGGTAACAACCGGCGGGAAAAATTTCAATAACGGTTTTACGAAATAACTTAAACCTACTTCAAGCAGAGCACCCAACATCGTACCACCGAAATAGGCAGTGATGCCGCCCGCGCCGATGACGGATGCAGCCGGTGCCACAAAAGCGAAGTCCGTTCCCATGATCGTCGGCAAGCCTGCTCCGACTCGGAACCATTTCGGCCCGAAACCTTTTGATTGAATGATTGAAACGATACCTGAAGCCAAAAGCGCCGCGCTGACCATATAGGCAGTATCTTCTACCCCGAAACCTGCGATTCCGGCAATGATGAGCGGTACCGCCACTAAACCACCAAAAGCGGTGATGACGTTCTGAAATCCTAAAACGACTGTCGTGCCTAAATCCGGTTTGTCTTCCACACCGTAAGTCAGACCTGTATGTACTTTCTCTTCCATGTTTCTCCTCCTGATAACGAACATTAATGATTGCAAAACATAATATAATTCGCATATTCAACGACAAATAAAATTATATCGATATCACATACAATTGTAAAGTGTAAATAACGAATTATAAGGGCTTACATTATGAGAATCTTCACATTTACCTGGTTATTTCAATCGAAAAACGAACATTTTTGACGTATTTTTTAATTTCGTACTGAAATTACGAATGATGGCAGAAAAAGCCTTATCTGATTTGTCTGTGGGTTGGACCATTTTTTGTTATACTATATCCATACGAAATTACAAAATCAATGGAACAAATGAACGGAGCATGAACTATGCAATCAGAGAAATCATGCGGAGCCATTGCTAAAAAATAAGGAGTGAAATTTTGACGAAATTAATAATAGATTCAACATGTGACCTAAATGAAGCGATGCGTAAGCATCCCAAACTGGAGTATCTGCCGTTGAACATCATCATCGATGGCGAAAGCTACAAGGACGGCATCGAAATCGATTTGGAACGCGTCTACGAAGTGATGCGCAAAGGTGAGATGCCGCAGACTTCGCAGATTGACATCGCTAGCCTATTGGACATATTGGACCGCAACCGCAAAGCCAATGAAGATTTGATTTATTTGTCTTTCTCAAGCGCAATGTCTGGAACACATGCGGTAGCCCACCAAGTATTTGAGATGTAACGGGAAGAGTACCCGGAGATGAAACTAACCTTGATCGACTCACAAGGTGGTTGCGGCGGGGCTAGTCTGGCTGCCATCCAAGCCCTGAACTTGTTGGATAAAGGCCATCCCCATGCTGAAGTTGCCCAAACCATCCAAGAAATCATCGCGCATACTTCCTATTCCTTCACAATCGCCAACCTGGACTGGCTCCAGAAAGGCGGACGCATCAATAAAGCAACCAGCTTCATCGGAGACAATCTGAACATCAAGCCATTGTTGACCGTCGAGGCAGGTAAAATCGTGATGGACCAACTTCTGCGCGGACATAACCGTGTCTACAAACGTATCATCAAAAAAACGGTCGACCATATCGGTCCCTATCAAGATCAACTCGTTGTCATAAGCCATGTGGGCGATCCGGAAATCGCACAAACGCTCGAAAAAATGCTGAGCGCAGCCTTGCCGGAAGCTTCCTTTGTCGTTCTTAGGGTAAGCGCGGTTCTCGGCGTTCATCTCGGTATCGGTGGTGTCGGTGTCTTCGCCCTATCCCAATTGCCGGAAAGCTATGACAGACGCCCTGCGTTTTTGGAAAAGTAAAATAAAAGAAAAGAATGGAGCATCAACTATGAAATCAGAAAAATCATGCGGGGCCATCGTGCTCTCCACAGATAATACGAACCGAAAAGTGTTGTTGATCAAACATGAAAACGGTGGCCATTGGGCATTCCCGAAAGGCCATGTCGAAAACGACGAAACGGAAGTCGAAACGGCGTTGCGGGAAATCAAGGAAGAAACTGGCTTGAGCGCCGACCTCAGCACCGCCTTCCGGAAATCCGTCAGCTACTCCCCGGCTCCCGGCGTGATCAAAGAAGTCGTCTATTTCATCGCCTTCGCCCACACCGAAACGATCGAAAAACAGGATGCCGAGGTCACCGACTTTGCCTGGATGCCGTTCAACCAAGCGCTGCAGGCCATAACGTATGAAAACGACAAAAGCATCCTCCAATCCGCAATCGATTTTATCGAAGGCATGAAATCGTAACAGTAAGCACAGAAGGTCCGCCTCAAAAGATGAGGCGGACCTTCTGTGCTAAAAATGCTATCAACGTACGTTCCTCCGGTAAACTGCGCTTTCGCCGGAGTTCAAACCACCGCGCATCCGAATCGTTACAGATTCTAAAATCCTATCGTCTCCCCGAAATGCGCAACGGCGCCGATCAGATTTGCGTCATTATGGAAAGCGCAGACTTGGATATCCGGTGCGACGGCCTCAGCACCATGTGCCGTCAAGTGATAGTTCACCCGTTCCCGGATGCGGGCAATCAGATCGTCACGGACTGAGATACCACCGCCGATGATGACCATTTCAGGATCAAAACTGACAGCGAGATTATAGATTCCGCGGGCCAAAGCATCTACCATAGCGTCCACATATTGCACTGCAAGCGGCTCCCCTTGCTCGGCTCGCTCAAACAGGAATTTCCCATCGGCTTCCTCCTTCAACCCCATCGCTTGACCATAACGGGCAGCGACTTTTACAGGGCTGCCGAGATCGCTCAAAGTTTGCCCGGAATCCAACAGCATAAAACCAAATTCTCCTCCGAAGAGATGCTTGCCTTTAAACAGCTTCCGGTCCAAAATCACAGAGCCGCCGATGCCCGAACCGATCACAAAGAATAACGCATGCTGCACGTTTTTCGCAACACCCTGCCAGACTTCGGCTAAAGCGGCACAGTTGGCGTCATTCTCTACTGAAACTGGCACACCGAACAACGCCTCCCATTCAGTTTTGATCGGGAAATGATGGATATATGGGACCGCACTGATGCCTCCAATAATTCCGGCAACGCTGTCGACAGCGCCAGGTGAGCTGATCGCCACACCGGTAACAACAGCACTTTCAGAGAACTGATCAAATATGCGGCGCATTTCCAACTTCATGGCTTCCCAAGTGTCGGGCGTAGGAAAGGAACCTTTCCCTTCCAAAATATCCTCCCGCCAAAATCCGTACTTAACGGCAGATCCACCGATATCAAATACAACCGTACTCATAATTGCACTCTCCATTATATTGTTTTACTTTCCGTTCAATTCCTGGTCAAGACGAATTCAGCAGAGAAATTATCGTAGCGGTGAACCGAGGTAGAGAATTCAAACGCAGCACCTGTATCCAAGTATCCTACTTGTTCGGCCACTGCAACCGGATCGCCTTTTTCTAGTCCGAGCTCTTCTGCCTCAAAATCTGTGGCCTTTCGCACAATGATGGTGCGGTGGGCGCTCTGGATGTTCAGATGGAGATCATCTTTGATATATCCGTAAATGGAACCTTTGATATTTTTCTCTTTAATGTTCGGAATCAGTTCGATAGGCATATAGATCTTCTCCATAACGGTCGGCTTATCGTCCACAAACCGGACTCGACAGATATTGTAGACAAAGCTGTCCCCCGCGATGTTCAATTTGTTGGCCGCCAATTCAGGCACCCGTTCCACTGAAAAATTAAGGACTTTACTATAGACTTTTTTGTCCGCATATAGCGCAGTCGTACCGCGGAATTGATTCGCCAAGGCGATACGCTCGATTGCTTCTGGACTCAGATCCTTCACAAACGTTCCGGACCCGCGTCTTTTGATTATCAAACCTTCAGCAACCAGCATATCCAGCGCTTTTTTAACAGTCATTTTGCTTGCGTCATAGAGAACGCAAAGATCTTTTTCGAAAGGAATCTGCTGATTCGCGACATACTCCCCATTCAGAATCCTGTTCCGGATATCATTTGAAATGATGACATATTTTTGCATACTATTTTTGCCCCTCTCGTCAACCCATGTAGCTTCCGTGAGAAACACTGAAATCAGTAACCTTCCGCACAAAAAGTCTATATTTTTAGTATAACGAAAATACGCTGTTCTGACAATCCTTCCCGCCTCAAATCATGGTTTGCGCTGTTTCTAATTCCAACCCAATAGTGTCCCATTTGGTGGCAAGCCAATCCGGCATTTCCAATATACTGGTTTCCGCCAGCCCTTTGAACCAGTGTCCTGACTTTTTGATTGTCTTCACTTGGGTATGGATATTATTTGAGATAAAACCATAGCGATTGCGGTAGGCATTCCCCCAAGACCAACAATCTATTGGTGTCCAAAGGTGATAACCAAAGCAGTTCGAGCCTTCTGCTATGCCTTTTGATATCCAATATAGATGTTCCTGAATGAATTGGATCCGGTAATCATCCTCGATGACACCTTCTTCGTTCAAGTAACGTTCCTCATTGGAAACACCCATGCCGTTTTCGGAAACAAACCACGGAATATTTCCATAATTGTCGCGGATATTCAAGGCAATATCATACATCGCCTGTGGGTAAATTTCCCAGCCTTTGTCCACGTTCATTCGACGGCCCGGCATTGCAAAACCATCGAAATATTTAGTCGGTAGCCAATCAACAGCCAGACTGTCAGAAGAGACATCCGGCCGTTGCACCCGGTTCGGATGGTAGAAATTAACCCCCAGCACATCAATCGTGTTTTTCGCAATCAATTCCAGCTCACCCTCAGTCGCTTGCCAGAGGACGCCATCCTGCATGAGTGTATCAGTCAGCTCTTGCGGGAATTTTCCTTTGACTGCAGCATCAAGGAACATCTCGTTCATCCAGAGATCGGCGAAACGTGCTGCAACAAGATCATCCTGCTTTTCTGTTGCGGGGTAGGAAGGTGTCAAGTTCAGGATGATACCGATACGGCCGGCAGGATTCGGGTTCGTATCCCGGAAAGCCGCTATTGCTTTAGCCGAGGCCAATGCGATATTGAAAGCGACCTGAACTGCTTTTTTGCCATCCACGATGTTCGGATAGTGGAACTGGTACAAATAGGCTCCATCAACAACCACTAACGGTTCATTGAACGTGAACCAATCCGTCACTCGGTCACCGAACAGACGGAAACATTGCGCGGCAAACTTCGCATACAGGTCCACGACATGTTTCGATTCCCAGCCGCCGTATTTGTGCTGCAATTCGATCGGCATGTCGAAATGGAACAAGTTCATCACCGGACGCATTTCCTGCGCCAAGCACTCATCGATCACGGCATTGTAGAAACGCACCGCATCCTCGTTGACCGTTCCTTCCTCCAGATCATCAATCAGGCGCGTCCATTGGATTGAGGTCCGGAATGAATTCAGGCCGATCTCCTTCATCATCGCGATATCTTCTTTGAAGCTGTTGTAGAAATTGGAGGCAGTATCCGGACCGACCTGATCATAAAAAGCAGCCGGCTCGATTTCGTACCAATAATCGAATACATTGGCGTGCCGTTTATTGAAACGCCCTTCGCTCTGGGGACCGGAAGTCGCTGCACCCCACCAAAAATCCTTCGGAAAATCGATTTTCATATTTTTCATCCTAACTGTTGTCTATTTTTTGTAAATGATAAAGTTGACTTGAGAAATCGCCGGGCATCTTGCGGCTCCAGTAATCCTGGGCACGGCCGATGTAGTTGCCGCCCAGCAACAGTCCCGCTTGCATCAGATCGTCGCCGTAGCGGACTGCTTCATTTCCGTCGATCCGGTAAAGAGCAGCAGCGTCGAGTCCGGCCAGCAAAATCCGCTCATAAGCAGGATTCGGTTTTGCCAAAACGTGATAGACCCCGACCAAAGCTTCCGACTTGTCAGCCGCAACGACCATCCAGGCCGTCGTATTGCCTTCGAATGGGCTCAGCAAGCGATAAAAATCGCCTTGATGGATCAGCGCCTGCCAACCTTTCACTTGCGTAATCTGCTCGCGGATGATTGCCTTCTCGTCCTCCGACAGCTTCGTACTGTCGAGTTCGTAGCCAAACGTCCCGAATGCCGCGACATCCCCACGCATCTTCAATGATGTGATGCGAGCGACTTGGTGGTTCGGCACTTCGGAAACATGGCTGCCGATAGCGGACAACGGATAAACCAACGAAGTGCCGTACTGGATTTTCAGACGCTCCACTGCATCGGTGTCATCGCTGGCCCAAGTCTGCGGCGCATAATACAGCAAGCCGGCATCAAAACGACCGCCGCCGCCGGCACAGGATTCAATCAGCAACTCCGGATAACCAGCCAGTATCTTTTCGTAGAGCGCATAAACGCCTAAAATGTAACGGTGCAAAATTTCTCCTTGGCGCTCCGAGGACAAAGCCTGCGAAAACGCTTCGGAAATGTAGCGATTCATGTCCCATTTGACATAATCGATCTTACAGCTTTTGAGGATGGCATCCATCTGGGCGAAGATGTTGTCCACAACTTCGGGCCGCGAAAAATCGAGCACATACTGATTGCGTCCGTGAGAAATATTTTTGTGAGGATGGCCGATTTCCCAGTCGGGATGGGCATCATGGATCGGCGTTCCGACCGATACCATCTCGGGTTCGAACCACAGGCCGAATTGGAGACCCAACGCGTGGATTTTGTCCGCCAATCCCGCGATGCCGGTCGGAAGTTTGGCGCGATCGACCGACCAGTCCCCCAAGGAACTTGCGTCATCATCGCGTTTGCCGAACCAGCCGTCGTCCAGGACGAACAGATCGATGCCCAAGGCCTGCGCGTCCGTTGCCAACTCCAAAATTTTGGCTTCGTCAAACTGGAAGTAAGTGGCTTCCCAATTGTTGATCAGGATAGGCCGCTTCCTGCCTGACCATTTCGGACTGATCAGATGGTTGCGGTAAAGCGAATGAAAAGTCTGGCTCATTCCGTTCAGGCCGGCATCACTGTAAACCATGACGGCTTCGGGAGCCGTGAACACCGCACCCGGCGATAACGCCCAGCCAAATTGATGAGGATTGATCCCCAGCATCGCCCGTGTGACATGGTACGGATCGACTTCCACCTGTGCCAAAAAATTGCCGCTGTAGACAAAGCTGAAGCCGAAAACTTCCCCTTGCCGCTCGGTCGCTGTTTTTTTCGCCAGGGCAAAGAAGGGGTTGTGTACATGGCTGCTGGCGCCGCGCGTGCTGGAAATATGCTGCACCCCGGTCAAAAGCGGATGCCGCTCCAATTGCGCTTCGCGTGCCCAGGCACCGTGCAGGTGGATGAAATCAAAGTCGTCCGTCGGCAAGTCCAGGCTGAAGCTCATCAGACGCTCCAACTGATACGTCTCGTTGCCGCTGTTGCTGATTTCGACATGACGCGTCAAAGCGCTGAATTGGTGGAAAATCGTATACGATAGTTTCAGCACCAAGGCAGAATAGCGGTCATGCAGGCGGATTTCTAGGGTAGTCGCCTCTTCTGCTTCCGCAAAGGTCGCCGGCATCCCCGGCAATTTCTTTTTCCCTTCAATGACTTGATAGTCTAAGTATTCAAATTGGCTGATCCGATCCCCGTCCGGATAGCGGATTTCCAGAGCCGGATAGCGGAAATCGGTCGTCCCGAACACCGGCAGCTCCTGTTTCACGTGCTCAAGCGACGTCGTGTGGTCGCCTGTCACTTGGTTGTTGGAAGGACGGATCTCCCTTTCGATCAGATGATCGAAAGAATCGCGGTGGCGGATCGCCTTCCCGGCATACAGTTGTTCCAGCGTATGCGTCTTTTCCATCACGCGGAAAATATAGCTGATTTTCCCGTTCGTCAGATGGAATTCTTGGTTGGTTTCATTGATATGGACCGTTTTTTTCACATTGTACCCCCATTTGCATATTCAAACTGCCTTACCTTACGCTTACTTTTTTAGCAGCATTTTATCAAAACGTTTCTTTATTTTTGCAACAACCCAAACGCTCGATATACCTACTACCCCCGGCGCAAACCCAATAAGAAAAATGCCATTGCGCAGGCTGAACCACAAAGTTGCCACCAGGACGAACAACAATACTAGAGACCAGCCCGCCACGCGCACCAACATATAGATCTGCAAAGGAACAGTCCATTTCATATCCAGAAATTCCCGTTCAAAAACAGTGCGGGTAACCAACATCAGGCACACAAACGCTTCACTGAAAATAGCCAGGTATTTGATTGCGCTCCACAGTGTTTCCCCAACTACGCTTGGAGCAGGAAGAAAGGGAATAATGAATAAATAAAGGACAAGGAAAAAGATGAAAACGGAAAGGAACCTTCTTTTGTCGCTGTTGGTGTAATTAGTTTTAAAATTGTTGAAGGTATTTTTTCGCTTTTTGTCCAATACATCGGAACTGACCGCAAGCAAGGCTTCGATGGATGCGTAAAGCGTAAAGATTCCAAAGCCTTTCATCAGGTATAACCAAAAGAAAAAACTATTTTTGATTAACTCATATATAAAGTCAGTCAGAAGGTATAGCCCATTCACGAAAATATCCAGTTTATCCACGCTGTTTTGCATGCTGATCCCTCATTTGTATGGTTTATGATAAAAGACTGAAAGCACCCAGGCGCCCTCAGTCTCAAATAGCTGCCGGATGAATCCGAGCTTAATCTAATTTAAATTCTTTGCGCAAATCCTCAGCAAGTTTCTTCAATGGTTGTTCCACAGGTGTATTGTTCAAATTAAGTGTTTCGATCAAAGCCGTAATTTTGGACTCCACTTCCGAAACAGCAGGATGGTATGGCGTGTTCAATACAATGCTGCCATCATTCAATTGATTCACTAGTGATTGAGCATTCTCAGGAGCACCTGCAAGGGACAAGACATCATCAGCAGCTCTATTTACGACAGGTACAGCCGAAGCGATTTCCGCTTGGATATCTTGTCCGCCACCGTAAGTCAAGAATTCGAGCAGTTCCCATGCTTCTTCAGGATATTCTGTATCTGCATTGATGCTGATTGGCAGATAAGCTGCAGAAGATTGTGTTCCTTTGTCGCTACCGACAGGCAATGGAACCACATCAAACTCGAAATCCGCATTTTTTTCATATTCAATCCAATCCCAAGGTCCAGTCATGCGCATCGCAGCTACGCCTGACAAGAAGAGATTCGAAAGTCCTTCTTGCTGCGCGCCGGTAGGTTGAACATTAAATTCGTTGACCAAGGATTGGCTGAATGCGATCGCTTCAATAGTTTGCGGATCATCCAATTTCACTGCGGCCGTTACAGGATCCAGCATGCTTGTTCCGTATGCTGTCAACAACTCTTTCAAATAGAAACTCTCGATACCGAATTGGACAGTCCGTTCGCCATCCTTTACCGTCAATTTTTTCGCGATGTCCAAAAATTCTTCCATCGTCCAATCATCTTCCGGATAAGCAATTCCGGCTTCATCGAACATATCTTTGTTGTAACCAATCTGTACAGTTGAACGGTCACGCGTCATCGCGTATTGCTTCCCATCGACTTGTCCAAGCTCCAAAACACCCGGTTGGAATTCTTCCAGATCCAGATCTTGAACATGTTCAGTCAAATCCATTACTAATTCATTTTCCACAAATCCACCAAATCCGGCTGGCTGCACCCACAGCAAGTCAGGGAGATTACCGCCCGCAGCCATTGTAAGGACGCGCTCGTTGTATTCGGCATATGTGGCAGATACTTGTTCAATTTTGACATTCGGATGTTCTTTTGTAAAAGCATCAAGGATTTCTTGCTCTTTCTTCGTTCCTTCCGGGTTGTTGTTCCAAGTCATAATCTTCAAAGTGACGGTATCTTCTCCGTTGGCATTTTGAGCCGAAGAGTCCCCCGCAGATCCATTACCACATGCAGCCAGTAAAGTTGCACCAATCACAGCTAACGAATATAACGCTTTTTTTCCGAATTTCATCAGTATATCCCTCCAGTTAGTTATCCTTTGTTTCCTTGTGTAGCAATACCTTGTACAAAATATTTCTGACCCGTGAAGAAGATGAGAATCAACGGCAGCAACATCAATGTACTTGCAGCCATCATCGGCCCCCAATACACGGTCAATGCTCCCTGGAATTGCATGACACCGATCGCCAATGTGTATTTTTCCATGCTATGCAGATAGATCAACGGCGTCATGAAGTCATTCCAAAATCCCATGAAACTCAACAGCGTAACGGTGATGATTGACGCGCGCGACATCGGCAAAATAAGCCTCCAATAAATTTGGAATGTGTTCGCTCCATCAAGATAAGCTGACTCCTCAACCTCTTTGGGGATAGTACGGAAAAACTGTCGCAATAAGAAAATATAGTAGGAATTACCCAAGAATGCGGGCAAAATAAGCGGCACCAATGTATCCACAAATCCTAATTTAGACCAGATTACGTAAACAGGAATCATCGTTACTTGCGGAGGCAACATCAACGTCGACAAAAGCAGAGCGAACCAAACGCCTCTTCCTTTCGCTTTGATGCGCGCAAAACCGTAAGCAACAAGCGAGCTTGACACAACCGTCCCGAAGGTCCCCAATCCAGCGACCAGTAGCGAATTTTTATAGAAAGTCGCAAATGGGACTATTTCGAATACTTCCTTATAATTGTCCCAGTCCCATACTCTTGGCATCAAACTAGGCGGAAATGCCATCGCTTCATTTTCCGGCTTGAATGCGGTAAAAATCATCCATAAGAACGGAAAGATAAAGAGCACCGACAGCAGGATCAGTGCCGTATATATCATGAATCGGTTCATCATATTGGTTTGTTTTCTACTTTTCAATTTCTTTTTTACACTTAAAGCTTCTTGCGGTATTTCCATGTCCTTAACTCCTTTCTTTATAAACTAGTCTCCCGATTCGTAATACACTTGTTTACCAACAAATTTGAAAATAAATACCGTCAGTACGAGCACAATTAGGAACAATACCCATGCCAACGCCGATCCGTACCCTTGATTGAAGAATCGGAAGCCCTGTTGATACAAATAGAACACGTAGAACATCGATTGATAATTCGGTCCGCCAGTCCCGCTGCTGGCAACATATGCTTGCGTGAAGACTTGAAGGGATCCGATCAATCCCATGATCAATTGGAAAAAGATAACAGGCGATGTAATCGGAACTGTAATATTCCAGAATTTATGCCAAGTGCTTGCACCATCCAGCTCAGCAGCTTCATAAAGTGAAACAGGCACTTCCTGCAGGCTGGCCAAGTAAATGACCATCCCTCCACCGATACCCCATAGACTCATGATGATCAATGTCGGTTTGACCATCTGTTCGCTCAACAACCACATGGATGTCGGTAATCCAAAGAAATCTAAGATAGCGTTAGCAATACCGAAATTAGGTTGGAAGATCAGTGTCCACAATAGCGATGTTGCTACGGTAGGCACAATCGAGGGTAAATAAAAGATTGTCCGGAAAATTCCGATAAACCTCACTTTTGCGTTCAGTAAGACCGCCAGAAGGTAGCCTGTCACCAAACTCAATGGCACACTCAGTAGCGTGTAGAATAAAGTGTTTCCCATCGATTTCCAAAAAAGCGGATCTTCTGCAAACATTTTCCGATAATTTTCAAGCCCTATCCATTGAGGCGAACCGAATCCCGTAGAGTCGGTAAAAGAAAGATAAAGTGAATAAAGCATTGGCCCTGCAGTCAGCAGAAGAAATCCTGCGATCCACGGAAAAGTAAACATATAAAATAATTTTGTTCTGTTTTTGCTTAACATTCTGTACTCCTTTCTCCATCACAGACAATTGCTATAATTAACTCATTTGCTGTTTTTTGTAAAACAAAGTGGTTGTCATACTTAAATGATACCCTTTACATTTTGATATGTTGCCAAAGTCAATTGTTCGCGAAAAATGAAATCCTCTGTGTCTTCTTTTTCAGCACTGATGATCAAAACTACCCTTTTTTTGTTCCCCCTTTTCTGATGAATCGACAAACTGAAACGATTATTACCTTTTAATTTCTCTCAACCACACCAATAATATAACATATATACTTTTAAAAGTAAAGGTATATTTCTATTTATTTGATAGAAGCAATAGCATTTCTTAGGCTGTTTACCTTAGTTAATTTTAACCAGATCTTCTATAGTGTCCTGTAATGATTCCAACGTATGCCAAAGCGCTTCTTTTTCTGCTGATTCATTTTTTATTAGTTTTTCAGCATTTTTTAAAGCTACCTTGAAAGCTTTCCAACTTTCCTTTGTATATTCTTTTTTTACTAATCCATTGGCATCATCGACTGCGTTCTCAAGCGCTTCGATAGTCATCTCGTCGATTGAAACAGCTTCCCTTGTCTGAAATGAAGCTTCTATACTCTCGGAAGATACTGCCATAATTTTGTCATAATAAATTGTCCCACTGACTCGGCCGTCCTTGATGGCTGCAGAATCTCCAATAGCATTCATCCAAAGTCCAATATTCGTCACTTGGCTTGCTGCTTCACTTGTGAGTGGAGCTTGAGTCCTTTTATCCAGAAATTCTGAAAACGGAAGGGTTACAAGTAGCGCTTCGGTAACAGAAGCATATGCTTTATAATTGTTAAGATACGCTTCGTACGATCCTCCATCTGCCGTATTGATCTGAATGACTGTTTTTTGATTTTTCCCATCTGGAACTACCCAGAATTGCAAGGCATCAGACGTGGACCAATCAGCCTCTTTTGCCATAGTAATGCCAGCCCAACCTGTCACGGTCTCATCATAA
This sequence comes from Trichococcus sp., assembly GCF_055118575.1. Lineage (NCBI taxonomy): Bacteria > Bacillati > Bacillota > Bacilli > Lactobacillales > Carnobacteriaceae > Trichococcus > Trichococcus sp. The sequence continues at coordinate 40,228 of NZ_JBSQPW010000003.1, forward strand.
GAGAACTCCAGAGAGTAATCACCTTCCAAAACGTTGTCTGTTGATAACGAGATAACCAAATTACTCCCGCTGTCCTTATTCACAGCCCAGCTACTATTCAGCAATGTGGACTCACCGAAATAGGATTCAAAGTCGTCAACCAACAACGCATCCTTCTCTTTCTCAGGAATATTGAACAAAATCGGAATTTCTTGCATCACTGCATTGTCAGCATACAATATTATTTTACCATTAACGGATTCACCCAGTTGCGCAAGAATTTCATTTGTTATTACAGCTCCAGCAACTTTACCATCAACATGTGTATCGAGGGGTATTTCCAGCGTCCCATTGGATACGCTTATGGTAGCCATTGTATTTTCCATAGTCAAACGTGCGTTCACGAGGGTTTCTTCGAGAATTCGGGTTCCAGCAATCGGTTGTGTGAAATATCCACTTATTTGGCCATTTTCCATTACTATTGGTTGGATTGGCTGTAAGGAAAGAGCAGCTTTTTGATCGGAGGCAAAGATGCTCTTCTTATTATTGTAGAATTCAATAAAAGGATCCATCAATTCATGCCCATGCAGTGTTCCATCCTCATTTACCGATGCAACATAGGGCGTGTAAAAACTTTTATCAGAATAATTCGTCCAGGTCATAAAAAAACTGCAGTCATATGCATCCTTTGAAAGGATATCAAGAATTTCAGTGAACCAGTAAGGGCGCCTGTTTCCTGAATCTTGCATGCCTAAAATACCGATTTCCGTCACCGCAAATAGTTTTCCATGCTGTTTTGCAAACGTGTCGGTAAGTTTGACCGAATTTTCGAAATTAGTCTGAAAAGAATAGCCTTCTTCATCCGGAACAGGATTGGAATCGTATGTATCAAATCCGATCATGTCGACATAGTCATCTCCTGGGTATCTTTCACCATATTCATCTAGCGTAGCAGCTTCAGACCCTGGACCATATACATACAGCAAGTTGTGTACATTTTGGATATCACGTAGGTATTCTACAGTATACTTGAACACACTCTTATATGTTTCAGTATCACTGAATGCCTTCCCCCACCAAAACCAGCTTCCAGTATTTTCATGAAAAGGCCGAAAAAGAATGGGCCCATCCACTTGCTTCGCATACTCTGCAATCATATCTAGGTAAGCAGTGAATTGTTCATGGTATTGACCACCTGGCAGGATTTGATTCATAGTATTCCCTTTAAGATTATATGAATCTGCCGGAGTATAATCATATCGATCATAGGTTTTCTCTGCTGAAGCGTTTTCCGTAGTTGCAAAAGCAAAATTTGGCATATGTGCAGAAAGTGTCATCACACCACCTTCTTCAATGGTCTCATTTGTGAACAGCGCCGCAGCTCTGATATTTCCTTCTGTGTTTTCTGGGATTTGCGGATTTTGCGGGTGACGATTATTATATTTCTCTGCAAATCCTTCAAACAAATTGCCACAGTCCAGACCGTTTATTCCGGAAATAGAACCAGTCAGATCTTTAGTGTCCGAATAAGTCAACTCATTTGTTCCAGCTTTTAATACGGTATCCTCCATGTGTCCATAAATGACTGCATTTGATTCACCAACTGCTTTGAGATATTGATAAAGCGCCTTGGTGGCATCATTGGCTTTAGAATCTGTAAGTTGAATACTTTCAGCATACGGAATGATTTGGTTATTTATAGTAAGCATCTCACTTTGTCCTAAAAGATTCGTTTGACTTTCTGCCGTCACTGTTGCATCTACGTAGCTATCTTCGACTACAGGAGACGACAGTCGGATATTATCGAACCATAAGCTCCCTTTGTAATCTGTATTGTTCCCTACAATCAATAGCATCAGTTTTTCAGGAGTTTCTACTTTCGCATAGGTAGGATCGATTTTAAACGTTACGGTAGCCTTTTTAATGTTTTCACCGATGTCTTCAGTGGATAGATTATTCAGTCCTACCATCTGTTCCTGAAAAATACTACCGGAATTGGCCTTAAGCGTGATCTGCCCCGTTGTGTACGCTGTTGAATCATAAAAAAAATCGAAAGTAAGAGTGCTGAACTTTGAATAATCAATCCCTGTTCCGTTTGAAAAACTGATGCCTGGCTGACTCCACCCATTGGAGCTATCTTGCGAAAAATCGATATCGACTTGCAGTCTGCCATTGAGCAGATCATGACTATACCCACTTGTGCCATGGTAACCATCTCCAGCCCAACTACCATCAAAGACCCACCCTTGTGTCCCTTCAGAAAAATCCCATAGCCGATCTTGTGAAGTAGTTTCTTCTGCCGCAACCAAGGGAACAACCGTATCCAAATAACTTACACACAAAGAAACACCTAAAAATACTGCGCCTACTCGCCGGATAATTTTCTTCATCAATAAAATGACCTCCTCTAAAAAAGTTCACTGATCACACCTGACACTTGCTAACCCGTTTCTACATAAATCCGAACGTAACCCCTTTGATAAAATCCATGATCTTCTCCTTTACGTATTGACATACCGTTACAAAAGTATATATTTATTAATGTATGCGGTATCATCATTATTCATCATTAAGATAGTTTTGTAAAGAACTGATGTGTCTAATTTTTGGGTACATGATGTTTTTGTAAAATTTTAAACTTGTTTCAAAAAAATAGTTGGAGGATGGAAGATGGATTATAAGGATTATCAAGGCAGCGGGATACGCCCGCATGATTTCGATGTTTTTTGGGAAGAAGGTTTGCGTGAAATGGAGAGACTTCCGCTCGAGTACAAATTGGAGATAGCGGCTGTCCCCTCACAAGTCGCAACTTTCTATCATCTGACGTTCATCGGCGTCGGTGGCGCGGAAGTGCATTGCCAACTCGTGACGCCCAAATTTACAGCCGGCATGAAACTGAAAGGGATGCTGCAATTCCACGGCTACCATGGTGATTCCGGTGATTTCCAGGATAAAGTCGGTTGGGTGGCGGAAGGTTTCGTCGTATTGGCGATGGACGCCAGGGGGCAAGGTGGGCTTTCCGAGGACCGCACGCAGACGAAAGGCGGCGTCCTGAAAGGATTGATCATCCGCGGCATGGAAGAAGGCAAAGAAAACCTCTACTATCGGCAAGTTTTTCTGGATACTGCCCATGCAGCGCGCATCCTCAAATCGTTGGATTTTGTTGATGAGAAGCGGATCTATGCGCAAGGCGCTTCCCAAGGCGGAGGCCTGACGATTGCTTGTGCCGGCTTGGTTCCGGATCTTTACCGTGTTTACGTCACCTACCCTTTCCTATCCGACTACCGCAAAGCCTATGCGCTCGGCGCCCAGACTTCCGCCTTCGAAGAGATTCCGTACTGGTTCCAGTTCCGCGATCCGCTGCATAAGCGCGAAAAAGAAATCTTCGATACATTGGAATATATCGACATCCAACATTTCGCACCGCGCATCCAAGCCGAAGTCTGCTGGGTCATCGGGCTGCAGGATACGGTCGTTCCGCCGATCACGCAGATGGCCACCTACAACAACATCACCGCAAAGAAACAGCTGATCACACTACCGGAGTACGGACACGAGTACTTGCCGAAAGTCAGCGATGAGCTGCGCGGGTATTTTGTGGAGTAAGGAATTGATAAGAATTGGGCAATGATGACCGCCCACCGGAGAAGAGCTTTTGGGATTGGGGGATTGGGTCCCCTCCTCCGGTGAAGCCCGGCTCGCCGGAGTTCATCGGTAACCTTCGACCGCACCTCCGACGAAGCCTTGATCATCGGAGAACGCACCCTCAAACGACTGCTCAACTCCGGCGAAGCTTCCGTTCGCCGGAGCAAGACAAAAAAATCCGCCAGACTGAGCTATCAGATCGGCGGATTTTTGTTGATTTATTTGGTGTGACTGGATCCTAACAATTCCAAACATACCCCATGCTCCGGTGAAGCCACGCTCACAGGGGTTCATCGGTAACTTTCAGCCACACCTCCGACGAAGCCTTGGTCATCGGAGAAGGCACCCTCAAACGACTGCCCAACTCCGGCGAATCCTCCGTTCGCCGGAGCACAGCCCATGCGGAGCGCGTCCGCATTCAAACCGAAAAGAAGTTATTCAGGATCCACTTGATTCTCAAGCTTTTGGGAACCAAATGCATGAATTTTTGATGGACCGTCAATTCTTCAATGGCCTTCTCGTTTCTATCCAGATAGGCCGCAACGGTGTCCAAAGAAACATCCTCATCCGTCAGCCTTTGCATGATTCTTTTCAAGTCTGGACCGGTGATCAGGGAATGCTTATCGTGCAATTGATACTTCTCCCCCTCACCGACGATGCTCTTGATGAGCAGCAACAAGGCGATATTGAACTTGGTCCCTTTGAACGTCACGATGCCGATATTGGTCTGATTATCCTCTAACCAATAATTGCCTGCATCAAAGTAGAGTGCACTTTTCAGAAAGTCAAAGTCGCGCGTAATCTTATCGTTGTTCAGATTCAGGTACTCGCCCGTCCGCAGTAACTTTTCCATATTTTCCCGCACTTCATTGGAAACGAACCCTTCGTCGCTGATGAATTTCGGAGGTTTTCCCTCTTTCGTCCTTTCCACCTGGATGCGTTTTGCCTTGACATCGATATCTTTCACAATCCACACCCGGCCCGCCAACAGAATTTTGCTTTCGATTTGGATTTCCGGTGTGAACGGCAAACTACCGATGCGCTCGTGTTGATAATGCACAGAAAAATCACTGGTCGTGAAAAACAGCGCGTAGAAATCCCGGGAACGCAGCAGACGCTCTCCCTCCAGACCGACGATTGCCTCATCATCCATGATTTCAATGAAATCTTTTTCAATCATATAGTCAATCAACAGCGCCAGGTCCGGATCCGAAATTACTGACCAAACCGGAAAATGTTTATTCAACTGCAAAAGTTGTTCCAGCGGAATGCTGACTTTTTGGAAGAGTATCGCCATAACCTGGTGCGCCAATGCATTATAAGGTGTTTCAATCATTTCTGTGGCATCCAGTTCGCCCCGCTCGAGCAAATCCAGTGCAGCATAGGTCTGCAGCATTTCCCATGAGTCATCTTCTACAATGTGCAGGATGCTTTGATGGGTTCTCCGTCCGCTGCGTCCCAGTCTTTGGCTGAGCGAAGAGGTAGATGGAGGGGAGCCGTACTGCACGACGCTGTCCACGGAGCCGATGTCGATTCCCAGTTCCAAGGTGGAGGTACAGGTAATCGTGAACAGCTGATCCTCATTGTTTTTCGCAAAAAATTCCACTTCTTCACGCAACAGTTTGTCCACCGATGAATGATGGGCAAAATAGCGGATCGGTGCGTTCTCTTTTTTTGCCATCTTATCCAACTTATGGGTGATTTCTTCCACCCGATTGCGGGAATTCGGAAAAATCAGCATCGTTTCGGTTTTGGAATACTGGTAGATGGCTGCCAAAGATTCCCTGGCGACGAGTGGCCCAGACTCGCCGCTCGTATAATCAATTGTGATAAGCAGGTCGTTTTTGACGCGGTCCGCGAGGATATCCGTATGGCGTGGACTGCCGAAGAAGGCTTTCGCATAGCTAAAATCTGTTTTATTCAGGGTCGCGCTCATCGCAATGAAGCGCGGTGCTTGCATGAATCGGCTGATCCGCTGCAGCAGCGACTGCAGATGAATGCCCCGTTCCGTCCCCAGAAAACTATGGAGTTCATCGATGATGATCCATTCCACCCCTTTAAAGAGGTGCTCCGCCTCACCCGGCCGATTCACCAGCATCCCTTCGATCGATTCCGGCGTAATCAATAGAATGCCTTTCGGTTGATTCACAACCTTTTTTTTCTGTGCTTGGGAAACTTCTCCATGCCAGCGTGTGATCGGAATATCTAAATATTCACTGAGCTCGCTGATGCGCTGAAACTGATCATTGATCAGAGCTTTCAAAGGCGAAACGTACAACACCTTCAGCCCCGTTTCCCAATCTTCGACACTGTTCAATGCCGGAATGAATGCTGCTTCCGTTTTCCCGGATGCCGTTGGAGCGGACAAAATCAGGTTATGATCGGTATTGGTAACTTGTTTGATGGCCGCACTTTGAATATTTGTTAAGCTTGGCCAGCCTTTATCATAAATATACTGTTGGATATCTCGGCTGAGACTGTCAAATGCCTGCATCAGTAAACCTCTATTTCATCGTGATCATCTGCATCCTTCACAACAGCAGGAGCTTTTCTGCCGAATCGATCAGCAAGGATATCGGAAAAAGCATGATCCGGATTCTGGCGTTGCAAGGACAGAATTTCGATATAGTCCTTGATGACGGAACGTGGCGTCAAGAACGCCGCAGCTCCGGGCCGGTTCAGCTGGTCTTCCATGTATTGCTGAATTTCGCTGTCCTTAACAGACAGCTTCGTTTGGTAAGCCGTATTGTATATTTCCAATAACTTGGTCAAAAGGATAAAAATTTCTTCCGGCGTCAGCGGCTTCAGATCGATGACAGTGCTGTTGACATTGACATAGTCTTTATTTTTCATCAATTCGTTCCCGAAGCGCGTCTTCAAAGCCCCATAGCTGGCCAGTCCTCGACGTTCATCGTAAACCGTGTTCTTGGTGGCGCCGAAGTTGACGAACAGCCCTTTTGCTTCGTTTGTTTTGGTTTCGTTGTACAGATTGAGGATCATTTCATAATTTTTTTCACGGGTCAGTGCACGCGGCAATTTGTACAGATTGACGGATTCATCAAAATTGATGACGAATCCCTTGTAGCCGATTTTCAAAAACAATTCTGCCAGATTTTTCAAGGCGATGAGGTAGTTTGAGTCGTTGATGACATTCTTGATGCCCAATTCCTTAGAGGCTTCCGTTTTTGTCGTGATATCTCCGCGGATCCAACGAATCGCCTCGATCTGCAAAGACATATTATCGCCTGCGATTCCTTCAAAATATTTCATCAACGCTTGCCCGAATTCATAAGACAGCCCCGATGAATAGAAGGAATTGGTCGTCTTCAGGATGGCGTTCTCCACCAATTTCCAATGGGTCTTTTCCATCAATTCAGGAACGGTGAGGGCGTTTTCCGCGGCAAGTTGCTCGAGCAGCACCTGGATCCATTGCTGGACGATCGTTTCGATGGCATTTCCGTCGCGGTTATTCTTGATGACGATCTTGTTGACGACTTCGTTATAGAGCGCCAAAGCTTTCCCGGAGGAATCATAAAAACGGCGCGTCGGAGTCAAGTCGATTGTGGAGACAACAAAGTTCTTTTGCAGCGCCAATGATTCAATCGTCCGCAAAACAAAACTTTTGCCCGATCCGAAATCGCCTACCCAAAACCGCAGATCACTATTGCCGTCTTCCAAGTTTTGTAAGGTATCGATGATCTCCTTGACTTCGTTGCTTCTGCCGACCAACACGTGCTGGACCCCTTTTACCGGCACAACCCCTGCCTCAAGCGAGGCGATAATTGTCTGGGCATCTTTCTTTCTCAACTTGCTTTCAGCCATATAGCCATTCCCTCATTTCTTCCATAAAATCCTCCTCGATGATAACTTGCTGCTGGCTGATTACCAGCACTTGATCATCAAACACTTCATACAACACCTCATTCAATTCCGTGAGGTATGCGTGATGGAGCTTGCCATTATTTTTTGCCTGTTCCTTGAAATCATCCAGAGAGATTCCATCATTTGCCACCAAGTGTCTCAGGAATGCCATTTGCTCAGAATCCTGGTCATTGTCAGGCTCAGTGATTGCTGTTTCTTCGGATTCTTCCATAATAGCGGCGGCACTTTGCGATTCTTTTACCTCTACGTCCGACGACAGATCGATCTCGCCAACAAAACCCGGCTCGATGGCTGCCTCTTCCCCCAAATAAGTGTCAACCATATCAATGATTGTATCCAGGGCCGAGTGCGAGGCGCTGATCAAGGCTGTGTCCAGTTTGATTTCTCTGCGCGGCGGTTGCGTGCATTCCCTCAAAAGCTCGGGCAAATTTTCGATAGTAAGATCGGCATTAAGCAATAACTGCTGATAATCGGCCTGTCTGGTCGGATGAATGAAGCCATCCCGTTCTTTTTGCAACGCTCTTGAAATCGACAACTCCATGCGTTCCATCAGGCAAATAAACAGGATGCGCTTTTCCGGATCCTCACTCTGTTTGATCACCTTCGCGGCTATCTTTTTCAAGTCCGGATCCTCTGCCACTTCACAAAGAACACTGCCCACTTGCTCGACCGATTGGCGGATAAACAAGTTTGCAGCCTCATGCCAAACGGTCTTGTTTACGTTGCGCAAGGCTGCAATGGTCGGATAATCCAGCTCGATCTCAACTTTCTGCTTCAGACAGTCTTGCAGTTTCCGAAACGTCTCATCCGGAAGATACTGCGCCAAAGTCTGCAGACTTTCTTCATCAGGCAGTACGCGCAGCCCTTCCACTTCGCGGCGGACAGCGTTCTCTGCCAGGATGTACAGATCCGTTGGCAACCGGAACGTTTCCGCCCAGACACGACCATCATCCAGCGGCAAACGGAAATATTTCCGGAAATAATTATTGGGTTTGACCTTCCATTTGATGGAATCCTCCTCCAGATCATGCAATACGAGCTGCAAAAGTTCCACGTATTTCGACAAGCACAGGCTCATGACAGCCGGTATTTCCGTAAACCGCGTCGCCCTTTTCCTTAGGTGATCGAAATACGCCATTTCAATCCCATCAAAAATTTGTTTATCCCGAAGCACCCCTGATGGGTCCCACCAGACGATTTTGGTTCCGAACTGCGTCAAGCCAAATCGCGTTCTTGTCTCTTCATCCGGAGCAGGCAAATATTTGCGGTACTCCTCAACCTCGCGGGCAAGGATTTTTTGGATATCCCTGGACAACATGGCTTGCAGATCATAGGAAAAATAGGCATCTGGGTGCATATTGTCCTGTCTATAAAATGAAAATACCACTTCTCTGGCCAACCGATGAATTTCGTCAAAGATAGTGACGCGGTAATAGTAGCGTTCATATTTCACATGTTTGATATTTTTGCGCTTCTTCTTGAATTCGACGTCAACGACAGTACACAAGATTTCAAATAAGGCACCTACCACAGCCTCCACTTGTCCTGTCAAATTTTCATTCAGTCTTACTTGAGGCGAAACGTAGCTGATCCATGATTCCTTTACAGCTTTCGTTTCAGCTTTTTTTAGAGCGCTCTGCTCTTTGATGAGATCTCTTGGATTGATGAAGGACTCCTCGTTCTTCACCAACTCGATGATCGATAATTTTTTCTCTTCGGTCATTTGCTTATTTTTGAATATTTTATTTACGAATTCAAACATCTTGGACGTTCCCCCTTTCCAAGTCACTGTGCAATATACGCTCTTAGTATACGTCTATTTGCGCGCATATTCAAGAACGCGTGTTCTATGAAGTACGGGTATGCAAGCTATGAAGCCTTCAACTCACTTTGGGCTTGCTTGATAATTTATGGAAAAGACTGTTTATGGTAAACTGAAGCAGGAAAGAAACCGGATAAAAGCGCCCTCTTCTTTGTCAAATGTCTCCCGTTCCCAACGCTATGCCCTTCATTTTTTTCGTTGTCCCAATCAAATGAGAAAATAAGGCAACAGTTCACGTCTGTCAGGGATTTTTGACAGTACGCTTCCCTGAAGGATGGAGTACCATGATAATAATTAAAATATCCTTGTTTCTACTCCATCTGTTAGTGGCTATCTTCGCCTTTTTTGGCGGTTGGGCTGCCATCTCGCGACCTTTGGACCCATTTGGCATCTCTACCGATATGCTGGTCAATTCCCCTTTCGATACTTTTCTGATTCCCGGACTGCTGCTTTTCATTGTCATTGGCCTTGGGCAATTGGTCGCTGCCGCCTCTATTCTGTTCCGCTCGCATTATCAAGCCTATATCAGCTTTTTCACCGGTGGGGTGTTGGTGATTTGGCTGCTCATTCAGGTGTTGATGATCCGGACCATTGAGGTGCTGCATATCGTGACCGCTGTGATTGCCTGCATCCAGATTGCACTCTCCCTAGCCCTAATGTTTAAGGAAAGGCTCTTTCCGACTGATTATATCAGGGACTTCATGAATCGCCAGAAACACGGCTAAACAATGGAACTTTTTACCTAAGGAGCAGGACGAGTAGCCTGTTCCTTTTCGTATTTCCTCAGCAGGCCTCTTTCTGATACGGGAAACCTTCCTTCTCATCCCTCTCGGTTAGTAGGTTTTACGAGCCTAAAAGGTTGCTATTTTTAGCCTGACATGTTAATATAATTCCACTAGAACTTACCACGCTTCCTTGATCGAAAGGCCAATAGCGGACCAGGGTAGGTCTTTTTTTTTGAGCGAATAGGATGTGGATTAGCTTGACTTATTTTTTTGAAACCTACCAACAAGTCGTATCGGCAATCGAAAAATACCAGAACCGCCCAAGATACTTCAAAAAAAGCAAGGATGTAGGAGAATGGATGAAGGTCCCCTCCACGTTGGAAAATTTTATAACAATCCTATATGGAGAGGATGAAGGTCATAACTTGTCCTTCACAGAAGAAGAAAAGCAGATGGCTCAAGAATTCTTCCAGTACAATAACTATTACAACTTTTCCATCTTTCCGAAACTTCTCCCTTGTCAAGAAGAGAAGCATACCTTCACGGATGCTCTGCGAATTTACCAAATTGATGAATTCCTGCGCAGAGAAATCCACTATTTTACCTCTCGAATTGAGAAATGGATCAAAACAAGTGTCGCCTATCACCTCAGTCACATATATGAAAGTGCTGAATATGCAAAGGCGGAATGCTATCTCGATCCTGCCCTCTATAACTCCCACAAAACCTATCTTGAAACAATGGAAAGCTTTGCTGTGGCACTCTATAAGAGCAAGGAACCGTTCATTGAGCACCATTTCAAGCAGCGGAATGGCTGCATTCCTATTTGGGTCTTAGTGGAAGAGCTCACCTTCGGCCAAGTCGATACATTCCTCTCTGTATTGAACACTGATTATCGAAATGAATGGTCGGACAGGGTTTTCGGGCGGGAAAATCGAAAATTTGTCCTTAGCTGGGTCTCAGTATCTCGTTACCTTCGGAATATATCCGCACACCATAGCCGTTTTTATGGGAAGAAATATATTGTTCTTCCGAAATTAAAAAAGGAAGACATGAAGTATTATGGTGTTACTAATGGAGAGAAAAACACTCTCTTCGTGGCTTTACTTGTTCTAAAATCCCTTCTCTCATTCCATTCCCTTCAAGTAAAGTCTGAATGGAATCTGTTCATGGATAATTTAGAAGAGATTTTGAATGACAACACAGGGATTGTAAACTACCCCTTAAATGGACTAAGCGAAAATTGGAAAAGTGCCCTTGTGATTGAAACAAGCGCTGTAAATTAAGACTAGCAATTCTCTCTGTGAAGGAATATTGCTAGTCTTTATTTTATAGAGCAATAGAACAAGGCGCTATAGTTTCCTTACAAAATCGGCTAAACTAAAACGATGTGTTGGCGGCAGGTTTCCGCGTTTGAGCTATAGTTTCCTTACAAAATCGGCTAAACTAAAACACAGATTCAGGATGGAATCGTAAAGTACAAGGCTATAGTTTCCTTACAAAATCGGCTAAACTAAAACTCACCCGTTGTAAGGTTGATAGCATCCTTGGCTATAGTTTCCTTACAAAATCGGCTAAACTAAAACAGTACCGGAGAAAGACAGATGGCTTTATGGGCTATAGTTTCCTTACAAAATCGGCTAAACTAAAACCCAAAACAGTAGGAGCAGCTGCAGTAATTTGCTATAGTTTCCTTACAAAATCGGCTAAACTAAAACCCAAGCGATCGACGAGGTAATTGCTGTGATGCTATAGTTTCCTTACAAAATCGGCTAAACTAAAACTTCAAGGGGTAATTGATTATTACAACCAGAGCTATAGTTTCCTTACAAAATCGGCTAAACTAAAACCGACAAGCGTCAATTCGCTCTGGCCTTCTAGCTATAGTTTCCTTACAAAATCGGCTAAACTAAAACACAGTGTCGCATGACCAAGCTGCACCTGACGCTATAGTTTCCTTACAAAATCGGCTAAACTAAAACCTGTCGCTCGGATCAGATAAGCGATGGAAGGCTATAGTTTCCTTACAAAATCGGCTAAACTAAAACTGGACAAATAATCAACTTGTGTCAATAATTGCTATAGTTTCCTTACAAAATCGGCTAAACTAAAACTAAACGCCACCACTAGTAGAGCGAGTATAAGCTATAGTTTCCTTACAAAATCGGCTAAACTAAAACGTCACGATGTCAGAAAAGAATTGGAACATGGCTATAGTTTCCTTACAAAATCGGCTAAACTAAAACCTATCGGAAGCTCAGGAACCCAGCCTATCAGCTATAGTTTCCTTACAAAATCGGCTAAACTAAAACCCTTTTCCGATTAAATCGTCATACACTTTAGCTATAGTTTCCTTACAAAATCGGCTAAACTAAAACGGAACGGAAGGCAAATATATCAAACAAGGCGCTATAGTTTCCTTACAAAATCGGCTAAACTAAAACCGTCCGATTACAAAAAGACTAGCGTAAGCGGCTATAGTTTCCTTACAAAATCGGCTAAACTAAAACTTGTTCTCGCTCTTTCATCATTGCACTTGTGCTATAGTTTCCTTACAAAATCGGCTAAACTAAAACGATATGGCGAAAGAATTTGGAATTTCCTTGGCTATAGTTTCCTTACAAAATCGGCTAAACTAAAACTAATTTATCCCGATGAACTGGAAATCGACAGCTATAGTTTCCTTACAAAATCGGCTAAACTAAAACATTTAATGCCCATTATCAATCTCATATCTGGCTATAGTTTCCTTACAAAATCGGCTAAACTAAAACTGGGTGGGTGAATAATCTATGACATTGTCCGCTATAGTTTCCTTACAAAATCGGCTAAACTAAAACGGTTCCTCGCATCACTACATCAGGCTACCAGCTATAGTTTCCTTACAAAATCGGCTAAACTAAAACATGCGTTCTGACGAAATCATCATCTTCTTGGCTATAGTTTCCTTACAAAATCGGCTAAACTAAAACTGCCACCTATGCACCTCCTTTTTGACTAACGCTATAGTTTCCTTACAAAATCGGCTAAACTAAAACGAGCCTGCCATCACACAGCAACGTTGTAAGGCTATAGTTTCCTTACAAAATCGGCTAAACTAAAACTAGCACCAACGGATAAAGGCTTGTATTTCCGCTATAGTTTCCTTACAAAATCGGCTAAACTAAAACAGAGCGCGATCTTTTGATGGCGATACAGGGGCTATAGTTTCCTTACAAAATCGGCTAAACTAAAACTTGCTCTTGGCTGTCCAGACAGCAGGCTTGGCTATAGTTTCCTTACAAAATCGGCTAAACTAAAACGCTTGTAAAGTGAAGAGATATGATATACTAGCTATAGTTTCCTTACAAAATCGGCTAAACTAAAACTCGCGTTGACTAAGTCCGCTTACCAAGCCTGCTATAGTTTCCTTACAAAATCGGCTAAACTAAAACCTTTCCGATTGACTATTGCCCATCCGGTTTGCTATAGTTTCCTTACAAAATCGGCTAAACTAAAACTGAAAGGTCGATAGATTGTCGATGGCGATGGCTATAGTTTCCTTACAAAATCGGCTAAACTAAAACTGCGGTTGTGGGTACAATTATCTTTATATAGCTATAGTTTCCTTACAAAATCGGCTAAACTAAAACACAGATTTAACAATGTCATTTACAACTGGTGCTATAGTTTCCTTACAAAATCGGCTAAACTAAAACCAATAAAGGTCAAAAGGCACGTTGCGATCAGCTATAGTTTCCTTACAAAATCGGCTAAACTAAAACGTGTAGGAAATTATACTAAATCTATAGATGGCTATAGTTTCCTTACAAAATCGGCTAAACTAAAACGGCTTGGAAACACGCGTAAATACTTGACTTGCTATAGTTTCCTTACAAAATCGGCTAAACTAAAACCGCAATATCCAGATTTTGCAGATCCAACTGGCTATAGTTTCCTTACAAAATCGGCTAAACTAAAACTCTATTTTTATGGAACGTATCAAAGCAACAGCTATAGTTTCCTTACAAAATCGGCTAAACTAAAACCTTTAGGCGCAAAAATTGGATATCTGAAGGGCTATAGTTTCCTTACAAAATCGGCTAAACTAAAACTTGTAATTGGCATTGGCAGCCACACGCATCGCTATAGTTTCCTTACAAAATCGGCTAAACTAAAACCCTCCTAGAATGGCAGATCGTCATCATTGAGCTATAGTTTCCTTACAAAATCGGCTAAACTAAAACTTGCCGATTGGTGTCCATGCCGTTCCGGTCGCTATAGTTTCCTTACAAAATCGGCTAAACTAAAACTTGGCTACAACTAGATTGGATACCCCGTAAGCTATAGTTTCCTTACAAAATCGGCTAAACTAAAACCGCAGAATTGACGGATTCGCTTCGTTTATGGCTATAGTTTCCTTACAAAATCGGCTAAACTAAAACTCAGCAACATCCGCTTTGTTGTCACGCAATGCTATAGTTTCCTTACAAAATCGGCTAAACTAAAACCTTTCAACTTTTTGAATGGTAGCCCACAGTGCTATAGTTTCCTTACAAAATCGGCTAAACTAAAACGCGTAAGTAGGTACAATTCGTTTGCCCCTTGCTATAGTTTCCTTACAAAATCGGCTAAACTAAAACCTTACGAAAAAAACGCAAGTCCTAGGCTTTGCTATAGTTTCCTTACAAAATCGGCTAAACTAAAACAAGATGGGGACTAGCATGGAATCCATCCAAGCTATAGTTTCCTTACAAAATCGGCTAAACTAAAACTACTATTTCGGCTAACATGTCTGCTTGGGGGCTATAGTTTCCTTACAAAATCGGCTAAACTAAAACTTACAAGGGAATCAGAACAATCGGCCCAGAGCTATAGTTTCCTTACAAAATCGGCTAAACTAAAACTGTTTCTCCTCTTCTGTTGGCTGATAGGTAGCTATAGTTTCCTTACAAAATCGGCTAAACTAAAACGCATCTTCAATAGCATAAGCTCAACCACTTGCTATAGTTTCCTTACAAAATCGGCTAAACTAAAACGTCTCGCGCGAAAAAGCCCTTCATACCAGCTATGAAGGGCTTTTTGGCGTGTCTAAAATACGGTCAAACTACTGGAATCCAGCTTGTCTTCGATAGGTGAAACGCCTCCTACTAAAACTTTCATTTCACTGAATTGTTTTTCTGTCAAGGTAATTAATCGAACAGATCCTTTTTCCGGAACATTATCCTCTAGCCGAAGCAGATATTTATTCACCATGTCTTTTCCGTTACAAATTCGGTAATAAACCGAAAACTGCATCATCACATATCCCTCATCTAACAGATACTTCCTAAATTTGGTCGCAATTTTTCTTTGTTCTCTCGTTTCTACAGGCAAATCGAACATAACCACCATTCTCATAAATCGGCTACTCATATTCGTGCGGTCGCAACGGAATCAATTCTGGCAGTTTCAGATTTGCCGTTGAGTTATTTCTGCAACAGTTGGTATAGGAAGATACCGTTTTTCTGATTGCATTGGTGAGGGAATGCAATTCATTGTCTATCTTGACTTCTGTGAATAATAAAGACACCAACTCGCGCTTATGATTCGATGTCAAAGCTTTCTCTTCCGGATTGATATTTTGCGCAACCCATAAATCCACATAGGGCCTGAATGGTTCTATCAAGTCATCCGCCAGATTGAATGCGTTCAATTCGTTGTGGTGGTGGATTCCGAATGCTGGTTCAAAGCCGTATGCACAAAGATCTCTGGAAATCGCACCTCGCACAATAGCATATCCATAATTCAATGCGGCATTATGGATTGTTTCATGTCTGCGGTTAAAGCCGAGATCAAACAAGGATCTGAAGTACAATGCTGCTGCACTGGACTCTTTGAAACTCTTATCCCCTTCCTGCACTTCAGCAGCGAATTTATTCAATTCAGCCACATTGGGTGATGAAGTCAATTCCAAGCATCTGGCTTGATTCAGCACTTTTTGCCGGATGATTTTTTGCCATGCCCGATCTTTGAAACGTTTCGTAACGCCCAATTGATTTTGCAAAATAATCAATTTACGCGAATGGTTCCCCAAAGGAGTCAATACGGCACAGGGCATATGTTGCTTATTGCAGGTATAAAGAGCGACTTGGTTCTCCGCCAAAAAAGAAATGGTCGGAGCCGTCAACGTGCACTGTAGACAATCGATAACGATGCTATCGATATCGTCAACGGGAATCGAAATATCCTGATCCTGCGAAATAATCAGTTGACGATTTTTAATGCTCAATCGAGCTGGATTTTCAATATAGATATTCCGAAACCCCATCGCGATCACCTCTTCATATTAGAAAATGTTTGTCTACTTCTTTCTTTTACTTTGCTAAGATTGCCTAAATAATCTACTTGCATTTTTTCAATATTTAGTAGAGTAGCAATTCCAACACCCCTGGCAAAAAATGAATTATCATTTCCTAAAATATAAATATTCCCACTGGCTATATCTGCACTATTATAGTAACCAATGAATTCGGTCACCTTTTCTTGTCCCACATTTCCTTCATAATATGTTAAAGGAATTCCCTTTTTATGTTCAACACGAACAACATCATTTTGATACAGTGAGAACATAAACTCATCCTCTTCTGACAATTCATACCAATCTTCATAATTTTTATGAGCAACGCAGCCCTTATTGGGCAATTCTCTAGAAACGGTATCTTTGACATACACAGGAACGAAAACATATTTCTTCGATGTCCGAAACACATCAATGCGAATCATGGACGGCCCATTACCTGCCATCGCTTTTCCATTATTCAGCACAGCTTGAAGAGTTGATTTTTGAACGACTTTTACTTTACGAACGGTATGCATCTGTCCGTTTTCTTGCGTGTAGGTAAATACACCCTCCGGAAAGGCTTTTTCGCCGCTGCCGCCATTCTTCTCAAGCTCAGCCTTCAGCGCAGTGTACGCTGGCATCCAACCGTTATCATCGGATTTATAGAATTCCGCATTTCCGGTTCCTATTTCTCCGTTCTTGTTCAATTTGAGTTTGCTAATGCTGACGCGGCTGATTGCTTTACCTTCATGCAGTAATTTCCCGCTACGGATCGTATCCAGATGCGCCGGCCCGGTAATTTTCTTATTCGGTCTTCTCACCACAAACATCGGTTTCAGTTTCTCGATTTCTGCATCGGTGTAGGTACCCAATGTGTTCTTGATGTTCTTAATCAGTTCCTTAGGATTATCTGATAGGCGGGCATTCAGCTCATCCCTAAAGCCTTCCCATGGTTGCGGAAATGCTTTGCTGAACATTTTTTCGTATTCTTCACGCTTCTCCAAGCTCATATGTGCAAGGTCGGATTCCAAGGTACCCTCATTCCACAAAGATTTGTTGAAACGCACTTCTTGTCGTTTGCTGTAGACCGTGACTCTACGAACAAATGTGGGTGTCATACAGCCAACCACAACGGCGTCCATCGCATGATGCCTATCATTGTTCCGGTGTTTTGGACCGAGTCCCCATCGTGCCCGCATCCGCGCGGTTACAGTCCCATTGTTGACGGCAACTTTTTCTTTGATGTTTTCCTTTTCGGAAAATTCGATATTCTGCTTGAAGTAGTTACGCAATAGTCTGGCGATGTATCGCGTATCATTGATGTTACGGGATTTCCATCCATCTACATCTTCAGGACTCATTTTTTTCTTCAGCAGTTTCTCGCGTTTGTTGTAATTGCGGATTGTGCTTGCGATATTTTCCAGGTTCTTTATACGGATCGGATCATTAGCCAAATATTCCATCGGGATACGGTTACCCTTCTCACGGTTCGCCGCAGAGCTTACTAGCACTTTATTCCCGTAGCTGTCATCGAAGGAAATGCTGTAGGGAATGATATGGTCGACATCATAATTCCCAAAGAAAATTTCCGCGTAAGGAATGTATTGGCCAGTGTAAGGATCCATGTTGCCCTGTTCTCGCCACAACTTCAATCGGGTAATGTTCTCTCCGTTAACGGCAATGCCATTTTCGCGTAGCTCATTGGCGATACTCTCATTGCGCGCCATGTTCTCTTTTTGGTTCTTCTCAATCTTTTTTCGTTCGTCGAAGTTTTTTCCGAGCTCACGAGAGAACTCAATATTGATCGCATCCGGTTTGCCGTACTCGCGGGTCAACTGGTTTACGACTTTAATACATTGGCTGACGGCGCGTTTTACGACCGGATTGGACACATTTTCATGGATAAAGGCTCTGTCTATGGCGTTATGTTTAAAATCATACCCAGCAGACTCTGCTGCTTTATCATAGGTCAGGCCCATCTCCAAATAAGGGATGATATTTCTCATCGCCTTTAGGGAAAGGTGGCCATATTGCGTCATCGTAAGCGGCAAGAGTGCTTCAACCTGTTCAGCCGTCAAACTCAACCTGTCAGCAAACACTCTGCGTCGGCTCTTGTCACTGGAATAAGTGGTCAAGATTGTTCCGATTTCATCCTTAAGGCTGTTTGGCATTGGTTCGTAGACTTCCTTGCCGAGCGCCTTGCGTACTTTATCATAACTGCGCAGGGCGACGAAGTTCGTCTTCTCGGTTTTGTCCTGTTCGGTCTTGCTGCCATATGACAACAAATTGAATTTCGCTTCCGGTTCTAACTTCAACAATTTTTTGATTTCTGCATATTGCAGCTTATCCTTGCTGAAGGCTTTGTCGATGATCAATTGTCTTTGATCAGGGTTCAATTCCTTCCAGTCATCCCCGGCAAATTCTTGAATTTTCAGATTATTCAGTTTACTTAACAGTTCAAAATATTGGAAAGTATAAGTACCTTTTGCCGCTCGGTGTTCTTCTTTCTCGAACGTACACCAGCCGATCATCTTCTCAATCTGATCGCCCCCATAAGGACTGCCTTTGCCCGGGCCTTCATCAAAATCGCGTTGGGCAGTAAAGATACCTGCTGTTTCGCCTTCACTCTTACCGATAAATTCTTGTTCGAACGTGTCCGTAAGAGCCCCATTGCCGAATCCGCGTTGCGCATTTAAGATCTGTTTGATTTCATCAATGATTAAATCTCTCTGGGCGGTACCCAAATAACGGTCTTTGCCATCCTTGTTGCGTTTATGTTCTTCGTATTTAGGATGCGCATGCATATATTCGCCCAAAGTACGGTAAGTGCCCTCTTCCAATGCTGCTTTGATTTCATTGATGGCTGACAACACCATCCCTGTCTCAGCATCTGCATTGACAATTTCAGCCTTACGATTCGATTTGAAGCCGCGATGTCCCGCAAAAAAATAGAGTATCCGGAATAGCTCTTCGTTTGTAAGCTTCCGATCCAATGCTTCTGTCCGCAGTTCATAGATTGTTTTGTGCCCTAATTTTTGATTGAAAATATTCTCGATTTCTTCGCTCGTCAATAAACCATGACGAATAAACAGGCGTTTCGTCCGATATTTACGGAATTTGGTACGCCGTGTCCTTCTTCGGGAACCTCTGTTGCCTCTGCGTGGCGCTGCCAAAGACTCGCCCGATTGTGGATTTTCCGCAGCCGGAAAGATGACCGAATTCAATGTTTCTATTTTATAAGGAACCCCAGCTTCATCCGTCCGCAAGACAGCATAACCGACTGAAGTGATTCCCACATCCAATCCTATTTTGATTCCCATTTACAGGCCTCCTGTTTTTTTCGATTCATGTCAATATTTTAATAATATCTTACCAAAAGAAAACGTTTTACACAACAAAAAAAGGCCTCCGAAGAAGCCTCTGTTGCCCAAATCGATACATATTCAGTCCAAAATCCGCATCAAATCATAGTTACGGTACTTCCTGTTCCTGATTGTGCTCTCATCCGAGTACAAAAGACCTGCATCAGATAGAGCTTTCAATCCCTTTCGTGCAGTTGCAGGGGACATGCTCAAATTCTCTGCAACGCGCGCTGCAGTTGTATAAGGATCAGAAAAAGTATATAACCATATATTTTTCTCCGACTCAAGCGTACATAATTTCAGTCCTTTCAATGCCAAATCCTCTGTAGCTTTCAATTTGCTTAAGAGCGTGTCTGTCATTCGGGCACATGCTGTAATGAAGAACTTAATCCATGCATACCAATCAGGATTGTCCCCTCTAACACCATTAAGCAAATCATAGTAACGAGCGCGCTCCTTTTCCAATTCTTCACTTACAAAGAACACTGGGACATCCACTAAATCTTCTTTTATAGCAATTAAGGCGATTAAGATTCTTCCCAACCTGCCGTTGCCATCCAAAAAAGGATGGATCGATTCGAATTGAGCATGCATGACAGCAGCTTTAATGATTGGATCGCATTCTTCATCAAAAACGAATCCGTCCATTTTGTTGAATTTTCTAAAAGTACTATGCGAGGTTCCGTTAATAAAAAATTCTAAATTCTCCATATAGCCATCAATTTCATTTGCGTCCACAGGAATATAGACTGCATCTTCTATTCGGTTTGTTGGTCCTATGAAATTCTGATTTTTCCTGAATTCTCCTCCGGATGCATTGGATACTCTTGCATTCTCCATCAACGTCCGATGCAATACTTTGATCAAACCCATGCTGATTGGATTCCCAGTTTTGATGCTTGATGCCCCTTGCTGCAAGGCTTTCTGAAAATTCAGCACTTCTGTAATTTCCCAACTCAAATTCTCATTGTCTCGTGCTTCAACCATATCCGGAAAAGTCACTTGTGTCCCTTCGATTCTGGTGGATTGCACAGATTCGTTCAAGGAGAGCATACTGACCATGGCATCTTTCACTATGGAGTGGCTAAATTCGCTCTTCATGCCACCTATCGTTCTGTTAACTTCTGCCAATAACCGGAAAATTTCCAGTGCCTTATCATTCGATACAATGACGGGTAATGTGGCGATCCCTTTTTTTACCATGGTATCCCTCCTTAAAACTGAATCCGCATCTTTATCAACTTTCAAAAATAATCAAAAAGATAACCCCAGCTTCCGAAGAAACTGGGGTTAGAGCTTTGCGAGAGTCCCCGAAGGGAGCTCTTACTATAATTTCCTTATAAAGTCGGCTAAAACTTTATAAACAAACTATAACCTACTATTTCAAAAAATGCAAACACTTTCTTAAACTTTATTATCCGAAAATTTAGAAAGTGTTATTAGAATAATCCTGCGTCCGGCAAATCAATCACAAATTTCTTGCGGTTGATTTCTTCTCCCGTCTCCAGGTCAACCATGATGAAGTTATACTCGCTGAGCAGATCATAGGGTTGACTCATCAAGACAAATTTCTCGCGGACCATACGATCGCTTGCCTGTTCATTAGGCGAATCCGCCAACAGCGTGACTTCGTTGGAAATGAGGTTATCCATCCCATCGCTGAAGTACAATTTGACTTTTCTCGCCCTTCGTTCCGACGAAACAGCTTGCACCTGCAGGAAATCGAGATAGGTAACGATGTTCGTGATGCGGTCGGTGTTGCTGATCAACTGAACGTCCACCGACTTGTGCATTTCCTTGCCGCGTTCCGTCGTGATTTCCAGGACTGGTATCATCACTTCCTGCGGCAAGATGCCGCCGTGGACAAAGTTGGACCCGCCGCCTTGAATAGCCAAGCGTGAAGCCCCCTTTGGAATATGCACATATACATCTTCCTCGGCTAAGGCATCCACTTTGAAGTCCAGCAAAGCGATGTTCTGGCTATCTGCTTCGTGGTTCGTGAAGAAGCGGCGGTTCGCTGCGATGACATCCGTTCGATCGGCATTCACTTTATCAAGTGTATGCAAGGCATCGCGCGTATAGAGGAAGCCGTGATCAGCCGTCACGATGAATCGAGCCGCGCTGACGCCATTGAAGAGCTTATCGATCAGACGTATCAGCTCCTGCTGCGCAAGTTCAACTGCCTCGAAGACATGGCTCTCGCTGGCGGCATGGTCGCCGATCGCATCGATCGTATTGTGATAGATGTAGTAGACAGAATTGCTGCCCGTAAACAGTTCCCGCAATTCGCTTCGGGAACTGTTCAGCAACGCTTTGGCATCGACAGCCTTCGCTCTATCCACACCCAACTTTGCTTCCAGGACGGCATTCCGCTGATGAAGGCCTTTTGTGCCCATGCCATCAGCAACAACCTCGCCAGTTGCGGACAGGCTTAACTGATGATGCGGCAACAGACTAGCCATGCCGAGTTCGGTGTAGGACGGAACGACACCTTGCAAGGCATGCGTTGTCACATTATAGTGCGTGCTTGCCTCCAGTTGTTGCCCCAACTCGACAGCCACTTCATAACGCAGCGCATCGGAGATGATCACGAAAATCCGGTTCTCTTTCACGGAGTAGGTACTGACCCAATCTTTGTAAAAACGCTCCTGCTTCAATGTGTCCGCAACCGAAAAAGCAGGTGCATCTTTGAAGAAGGTCATCCAGGTCTCAGCCAACTTGGCGAGGAAGCCATTTTTGTAGTAGTTCTCTACTGTCTGGCGCAAGTCCGCAAAGGCATCAGACAAAGCGATCCCCTTGTCAAAGGCAACATAAAATTGGCGATAATAGCTATCCAATCGATAATAACGTTCCTCATAGCTTTTCCAGAATGCCTCTTTCTGATAAGGGAAGCCTTCCTTTTCGATCAGATGGATTTGCTTCAACAAGCGGCAGGCCGCCAACAACGCTTCATACTCATTGCCGAAGGAATCGAACCAATAGGACGCGCGGCGATTCAAGACGATGCTCTCGAATTCATCAAACAGCACGGCGCCTTCCGCCAATTGCGCGGCGATCCCTTCCACCAACTGCTTGTCGAAGGCTTGAAAAGTATCCGACTGCGCCAACCATTTCGCCGGCTTGTTTTTCATCCATTTAATGATCTGCAAGTCTTCGAACAGCACCTCAGACAGTTGGTTATAGCTGTCCTGTTCATCGCGCAGGTTCATCCAGCGGTTCAAGAAGACCACGCAGTTATTCGCTTGGCTCAGCAGCTGTTTCTCCCAATTCGCCGGAACTTTCCCTTCGAACTCTGCATCCAACTTCGTTTGGAATACGGCTTGGCTCAACGTGGCGATGCTAGGCGTTTCCTGTACGTACCCGAAGGATAATTTAGCCAATTGCCAGAAAGCGTCCGGTCTGCCGAATTTGAGCACTTGTTGCCACAGGCTGTCCTGTCTGGTTCCATACTCCGTGAAGAGTGAGCGAAAGACGCCGAAAGGATGTAGTTCCTTTGTCTTCGTCAACACGCACAATATCGCAAGTTCCAGGTCATTTTCGGTGATGTCCTGTTTCTCCGCCAACACGTTCGCAAATTGATTGCGGCGCTTTTTATTGTTGAAGAACAATTGATAGGATTTGAAGAACACGTCGCCTGTCTCGATTGTGATGCCCAATTCGTCCTTCAGATTCTCCATCGGGTCCATCTTGAATTCTTGGCTGTACAAATACATATCCAATAACGGATTCTTTTCGTTCTCTGGCCGTTCCTGTTCAAAGTAGATGAGTACGTTCTTTTCGGTGTGCACCTGTTCCACCAAATACTTCGTTTCAAAATAATGTTGGTCATCGCAGCGCAACACCAATACATCCTCCATCTGATAATCCTTCAGTTCATCCGCAAATGATTGGGATTTGTCATACCAGAAGACGATACGGCGCTTTTGATAGTCCTTTAGTGGCTGCTGAAAAACTTCCCGCAACCTTTTTTCTGCTTCATACATGTCCATTATCCCCTCAGTAAAAAAACTCTCTCTTTATCTTAAAGCAAACGGGAACGAACCACAATTCTATTGTTGCCAAAAGGGAACATTCTTCCTAGCCACACGCAAAAAAGTTGCCAACAGGAAACTTTCGCCCGTGTTGACAACTCGTGTAATTTTTTAGATCTTTTCGAACAAATTCTTTTTCTCGGAACGGCCGTTGTCTTTCTTGAACGGGATGTCCTGGAATTTGGCATAGTTCACCTTCACACCTTCGTCCAAATCCAAATCGATTTCCTGATCGGCCAGCTGTTTCAAGATCAGATCGTATTCGCGCAATTCCTGCAGCTGCGCTTCATAGGCTTCTCTTTCCTTACGCGCACGCGCCACTTCCTTGGCGGAAATGTTGCCGTCGATGATGACCTGCGCATGTTCGATCAGTTGGTTCAAGGTAGTCGTCAGCTTCAAGACATAGTCGGTGCGGATGCGCGCCAATGTGTATTTATCATAGCGGTGCAAGTACATCAAGCCCTTGAAGGCGCCCTTCTTTCCGCTACTGAACTGCCAATAGATCGGACGTTTTTGGTATATCTTCAGATGATCCTTGTAGAAATCCTTCATGAAGTAACGGCGAATGGTATCCTCAGCTGTTTCGGATTCCTTCATCCCCAAAGTGGTTGCGATGAACTGCAGATTCTCAGTCAACGTATCCTCACCATAAATGATCGCCACCAATTCAGCAATCTTCGAAACGATATCATCCTCAAAGTAATGTTCTGCCGTAATCGGAATGATGTTGTCCTTATCGGGTTTGTACGAACCAAATTCATCAAGATTAAATTCTCCGCCTGCAAAAGCAAGACCCGGTTTATCCAAACGATAGCGACCAAAGATGACACCCACTAGGTAAGATAAGAAACTGCGTACATCACGTTCAACATCTGCCTTACGAACCGTGACATCCTTATCTTCAACTTCTGGAGTCAGTTCATCTTGCAGACCATAAATCTCTATAAAAATACGGTTTAATTCTTCTTCATTGGCTTTTAGTT
This sequence comes from Trichococcus sp., assembly GCF_055118575.1. Classification (NCBI taxonomy): domain Bacteria; kingdom Bacillati; phylum Bacillota; class Bacilli; order Lactobacillales; family Carnobacteriaceae; genus Trichococcus; species Trichococcus sp. The sequence goes on from NZ_JBSQPW010000003.1 coordinate 64,958, forward strand.
GCTTGAATCGAGCTTCCGCAACTACATTCCAATTTGCATATGCTTCGCTAATTTTTGAATAATGCTCTAGCTCACTTAATATAGGATGTTTATCAAAATCCCACGATGTTTCAAAAGAATCCCAGTCACGTTTTGAGAAAGTAATATTATCCCTTGCTAAATCTAGTATTTCTTTATCTCTAGAAATCTTCAAAGGAATTGATGTCACATCACCAATGTTAGTATTAAGGGTAGGATTTAGGATTCTGATAATTTTTTCAGCATATTTGGAATTCAACAATGCAAGGACATAATCATTCAAATTTTCATCATCAAAAAAGATTGATGGTGCTGCTAAATTAAAGGTTGAATCTTCTTCAAGTAATCTAACGCTGAACCTCTCGCTACTTGATATTAAATTCCAACTAACTCCTCTTCTAAACCAGATATACTCAGGAGCAATTCTTGCCACATGGTCTTTTCTGTAATGATTTTTGGCTTTTTCTGACCAGTCAATTATCGTGTCTATATTTCCAAACCAACGTCTATATCCTCCTCCTTTTGCATGGATTACCCATTTTTTGCCTTTCCCTATAGTATTACGTTCTACTTCCCAAATCAGCCTCAAATACTTATTATTATCTCCAGTTTTTGTTTGGCCATCAGAAATTGCATATTTTTCAATTTTTTCATATTTAAAACTATCATAAATTTTATCACTTACCCAATACGCAATAGGAATGCCTGGAATCATCTTAAAGTTGTCAGAATTTGTTTGATATGTCTGAAGTTCATTTGGGAAATTTTTAGGAATGCTATTTGTTATGTCAATCTGATTGATTTTTGTATAAATACCATTAAATTCTTCAACTTTTTTTCGGAAAATAGTTGCTGTTGTACCAAAGGCTATTCCCATTACCATATTTCCCATATGAGTCATTGTGACAATAGAATAGTTGTAAATTAATTTCTTCCTGAATTTCCCTAAAGAATTGAGAAACATCCATGATTGCATTGTGACATTGGCAATAAATCCTCGTTCTTTACATATATCCTGCATTTTTTCCATAAAAACAGCAAATAAATCTGACTTGGTATTTGGATAAAATTTCTTTACATAATTAGATAATTCAGAATTCATACCACTTCCACCCATATATGGCGGATTCGTCACAACAACATCATACTTCATCGTCAATAGTTTATACAGAACACTAAGCTGCTCAACAATAGGAACCTCAAAATTTAGATAACCTTGTTCAATGATATCTTCAATACGGCTAGTTCTTAAATGCTTGATAGCTTCTTCAATTAGATCCACATCAATAGATTCAAGTCTTAGTATGGATCCGTAAATCTTCGCATCAAAAAATTGGGAGTACAGGTTTTCTAACTCTGCATTGACGGCATCTTCATTAGGCAACGATGTGTTATGGAATAATGCCAACCCATTGCTTTCCTCGAATCCGATCAGATTAAACGTAACCTCTCGGCTGAAGAAACGTCTATCATAGGAACGAGCCTTCATAGCTATTGCGAATGAAGCTAATTGTGCTGCGCGTTTATCGATATCCATACCATACAGATTGTTCTCTACAATCAATTGCGGGATTTCGCGCGGGCTATAGCCTCTTTCCAGGTAGATTTCTCGTAGTACATCGAAAGCATGCAGTAACATATGGCCAGAGCCCATTGCAGGATCCATCACTTTGATGTCTTCCGGTTTCAAATTTTCATATTTTAACGCTGCCAGTTGTTCCATCACTTCTGGGGTCTGTTCGGCTGCATCCAAATAATAATGCAGTTTATCCTTCAGATTGCTGGATGCATTATTTTCAAGCCATAAACGGCCTAATGAATTATCAACCAGATATTCCACTATCCATTTAGGAGTGAATAATTGCGTCGCAGGCCCGATCGACTGTTTGCCGATTTTCTTGTTCTTTTTCAAGTCCGAAAAGATTTGATCTTTTTCTTCGGAAACATAGAATTGATACAACCAGCCGACGATTTCGATATCATCCCATGCTTCTTCAGGGATAAGCGTAACCAGATCCCTGATGATGCCATTATCCTGCAACAAGTCATTAGGCAGAAGCAGATAAAAGTCTCCTTCTACGGGAGAAAAAACATTCGGTAACATTTTTTCCAGTTGCATCCCTTGCTTCTCGATAATATATTTAAATAATTCATTAACGTTATGCGTATCTTGTAAGTGATAGATCAATTCCTTATCAAGCGATAACTCTCCTACCAACTGTAGCACTTCCGTCACGGCGTCCGGTTCCACTTTATTCGCCTTCAAAGAAGATAAAATGCGTGTTCTTATCGGCAAATAGTCATGGACTTCCATGAACCGCAATGCGACCAGACGGTTAAACCAGGTGTAGGTTGCCGTCTCCATGACCGCTTCATAGCCATCAATCTCCACTCTTCTGCGCAGGTGGTCATATAACATTTGTGTCTTGTTATCAAAGATGTGTCCATTCACGATAAAACCATCAGCAAGAGATTGAACAGGCGCAATCCCTTCGACAGTGATGCCGAACTGTGCCGCACGGTTGCGGACACCAGTTGCTATTTTGTGACGGGCACTAACTGCAAATTTCTTTAAAACTGTATTATCCATCATTACCCTCACTTTATTGCGATTTTGTATTCATCAAATGAAACGAATGGTTTTGCCTTGTTCGAGGACTTTTTCCAGTTCGTCGTGGATGGCAGCCAATAAATCATTCAACTCTGCTTCCGTTTCGATTTTTTCGTAGTTTAGTGGAATGAGTTTATTTTTATGCACAAATTCCGGCGTCTTGGTTACTGGAATTACTGGATCTATTACTATAGGAACTACATCCGGACCTATGACTACTACAGGATCGATTACAGGATCCGGTTTCGGAGGTTGTATTTTCGAGATAAACTCATTGATTTGCGTACTCAGTTGCTGCGTCAGATGATCGATCTGTGAACTGTAGGAATAAAGATCGGTCAACGTTTCCGCCCCTAGAATCTTATTCCTCAGTAAGGTGAAACGGTCTTTGATCAGTGGCTCAAATTTGGCTCTGACTTCGGCTATTGAGGCAATCGTATCTTCCAAAGTGCCTACTTTTTGTTGGGTTGCTTCCAGCAAAGGTTCGGATTTCTGATCCAATTCGGCAATCAAGGCCTGTTCATACTGCATGTTCAAATCAGGCAATTCTTTAATGAAGTCGTAAGGCATGCTCATGGCCAGTATTTCCGAGATGCGCTTGCCGGCTTCTTTGGCTTCGGCAGTCTGCAGTAAATCTTGATCGATTTCGTAGCGTTTGCGTAGCTTGAAGCTGTTGTCGAAGACCGGTTTTTGCGATTCGAAGAAGGATTTGACTGGCTGGATGTCATCGTATAGATCCAGCAGTTCATCACGCTTGTCGTATAGGCATCGGAAAAATTGGTCTGCATCCTGATACTTGAGGATTTCCTTGATACACTGCAGCATTTCGTTGATTTCATTTTCTCCCGGATAATGGCGGTGATGGTATTCTTCAAGCAAGTTCGCCAGCTCTTTCTGGGTCCCGGACAGCAACCGTGCTGTTTCCTCTTTCAGGTCGTCTTCTTTTTCGGATACCAGATTTTTTCCATACATTTCTTTCGCAATTACTTTCGCATTGCGGATCAGTTCTTCACCGATGACTTTGCGTTTCTCGACCATGATCTTCGCTTGCGATGGATTTTGTTTGATGGTTCTTGGGAACATGGCATCATGAATATTCATCGTGTTGCCGCTGGATTTGAACAGGATTTTTTCGTCCTTCAACAAGCGGATCAAGCTGACCAAAATGTCGTCCTCGCGCCAACCGTATGGTGCTTTCCCGAACACTTGGACGATTTCGAATAAGGACGTGATCATCCTGCGCTCTGTATGCTGTTGGATATATTGTTCCAAGGCATCAGTCGCCAAGCGGTTTGGATCATCTGAATTGTCGTGCAGGAAGTTAATCTGTCCTTGTGAAATGACCCCGCTGAAGTCATCACGGTCGTAGAACTTATTGATGTATTTAATTTTCAGGTACACATTTTCGACAACGTCATGCAGTCCTTGATCCACCTTTGTGGTCGGATTTCCTGAGAGGGATACTTCGCTGCCGTTGATGTAATAGGTGGCGTTTTGAACGGTTTCGCGTACTTGGCGTTCAACCGACTTCATCAGATCGTTCCGTTCATTGGATTTGCGGTCGATGATTTCGCGTTTTATGCCTGAATTTTGCTTGCTTGATTGGCTGCGCAAGTATTCATTGATTTTCAACAGCATCATCGTATCATCATAAAATGTGCCAGAATCGCCTAGAGCAATGACAAGTCGGCTCTCACGCGACGATAATTGTTGCAGTTCTTCGCGCGTCCGGTAATCATCGCTATATGGCGTTACCACATGAATCCCGATTTCGGCCGTCGCATTGCCGCGTGCGGATTCATCGATCCATTTGGCGCAGTCAAAGTCATACGCGACAGTCTTTTTCTCAGCAAAAGGTACGAATTTATATTTTTTCATTTCCAATACGGTGTCGTAGATCATTTCACCGATATAGGATTGCATCTTCGAAGTAGGAATATCCATGTGGTTGATTTCACGGTTGATGTCCTGCTCCTCATTCGTCAAGAACAGATACTCCAATCCCGTCCGTTGCACCAAATACTCCTTCGTCAAGCGGTCCAAGGCAGCTGTGATGTTTTCCGTCAATTTCAATCGGTCCGCATCCAGCTCATCCAACATCAAAGTCGTGATATTTTCGACTGTGCTCGGAACGGATTTCAAATAGCGAATCAGATAGAGTACTTTCAGCACATCAACATCAAAAGATTGCAACGTCGGTGTGGACTGTGCCTTGATGATGGTCGCGCGGACAGAGTGATCCAAGCCTTGGTCAAGATGACCATAGAAGGTTTGGAATGGGATCAGAATGCCCAAATCCTTTTCGGCGTATTCCAATGCGGCATATTGGACCGCCCCCAACAAATTCCGTTCGCCGCTGGCAAAATGCTTTCCGGCTGAACTATTCTCACGGATTTTCGTGAATACTTGTTGTAGCAGATCCAATTGATACGGGATCATCGGATAAAATTCACTGAAATCCTTTAGTGTATCATATTTTTTTAATGAAATGGTACCATCGGAGAAGTTTATTTTGTTGCGCAATGAAGCTTGTACTTCGCTTGTGTACAACAGCTGCACCGCATCTTTGCCGGTGTCATTCTTTTCCAATAGACGCTTTTTGATGACTTCATCCGCATTGGCGGAGCTGAGGCTCAAGCGCGTATTGAAACGGCCTTGGATCTTGGAGAAGTCCTGAGAAGAATGGATATCTTTTTCAAGTTCATCGATATCTTGTTGGCTCGTTACGATGACCCAAACTTTTCCGAACGTATATTTCCCCAAGTCTTCAACGATGGTTTGCAGATCCAGCATGCGATGGACATCATCGGAGACGAATTGCCCCATTTCATCAGCCAAGAAAACCAAATGATAGTCAGCAGGCTGCTTATCCACATATTTCTTTATGCGTTTAGCAAAGGAGTCGACACTGATTTCATAGCTTTCTTCGCCGTTGTCTATCCAGCGGCGGGCGCTTTCTTCACTCATGTTGGCGACTTCTACAAGGGATTCTACGATCAAATCTTCATTATAATAGATCTCTTCACGGGCATCTTCCCAAGCCAAATCAGACTTCTTTTGGAAGACTTGTTTGAAAGGTGCATATTGGCCGTTTTGATCAAGGATTTCTTCCATTTGTGCTACCCAAGGGATGCTGGCAGAATAGCCCAGTTTTTCATTGAAGACTTTGTTGAAGACTTTGACGATCGAAAGCTTGCTGTCGCCGTTGTCATCTTCCGATTTCGAAGGCGTGTTGAACAGAATGACGTCGCTCGGCGCATCCGCCACGTGCTGCATCTGATCCAGCAAGGCTTGATCCTGCAGCTTTTCCCGGAAAAAATCGACCGCCTTTTTCCCGTCGACTTCCAAATTGCTATCCAACAAATAGGACAATATTTTCAGAAAATGCGATTTCCCGGAACCGAAGAAACCGGAAATCCAGACACCCATCTGATCCGTTGGAACTTGCAACGATTTCAGGTATTGCTTAAAGAAATAAACCAAATGCGCCTGCAATTCGTCGGTTACGACATATTCATCCAATTCTTGGCGGACATCGTTTTCTGCTTCTTGTCCGACTTTGATGACCCCTTTAATTTCACGGGCGATATCTTTCTTGAATAGTTGCCTTATCTTCATTTTGCTCCTCCTCTATCTGCCTACTAACTGAAAGGCACGATAATAATGATCGTCCTTGAACTCGCCGAAAAGTTGCATTTTGTTGTCTTCGTAGGTTCCCGGGAAAAATAAAATCAAGGGTTGCTCTTCGACGACAATTTGTAGGTTGTTCAATAGCACATGCGAACGCAGAATCGGATAGATTTTGCCGATGCCGGTGATGAAAATGATCGCCCCCGGTTCCAATTCTTCCCTGATAGTCTGCACGAACACATCACGATTGGTTGCGATTTTCAGGGCTTTGCGCATAACGCTGAACAGCTCTTCGCTGCTTTTCTCCTGTTCCATCTTGATGTTTTTTTCGATGTACCCTCTTTTTTCAAAAAATGCGATCATCATTTCGTATAAATCGAATACTTGGAACTTTAACGTCTCATTTCGCTTTTGACCGTACTGGATGATGTCCGGAATCGCCTGACGGACAATCAGTTCGTCAGCTGCATCATAATCGAAGATGTAAAACCCAATTTCTCCGCCCAGTCCTTTTTTGCTTGTGAAGTCAGGTTCCAGAATGATTTCCTGTAAATCGTTCAGTCTTTCAATAATTTGTTTCATAGTAATTCTCCCAACAGGATCTCAACGACAGGCTTGATGCCGTTCTTCCGCAGATATTCTCTCACACCTTGATTGATCAGCGGCCGTTTGACTTGATGATCTTCGTGATTGCTCACGATAAAACCGGATTCGCGCATCATTTGGATGAATCCGACAGCCAAACGTTCTTTAGTAGCGTCAGCCCACTTGGCGACGACTTCGCTCTGTTCGCCCTTTTTGTACAAAAAATTTATCACTTCTTTTTTCGCCAAATCTTTTTGAAGCAACAAAATCTTTTCGAGATAGATTTCGCGCATAAATTCATAATAAAGCTGATCAGCCTGCAGGATTGCGAAAGCCAATATAGCTTTGGATGTGTCTGCATCACTGCTTATAAATTTTCCCAACAGAAACTCATCCAGAAACGACAGACGATGACTGATTTCCTTGTATGATGTCTTTCTTCGGTCTAGCGAAGGCATCTGGATGGCATTCAATTCGATCGCTTCATAACGTCGCTCTTCTTCCGTCTTTCCTTGCAGCATCATTTCGGCAATCCGTTTACTCTCAATATACATAAAGGGACGATTCATCAATGCCGTCCGATATTTATTCATATGCCACCTTCTTCTGTGCTTGTATAATGTTGCCAATTCTGTGTTCTTCCAATTATTAATAACAAATTAATTATACCGCAGATTTGTTCAAAAAGAACAGTTTGGGAGAGGATTTGCCAATAAAACTGGTATATTGTCCACTCATATCATTTCATTAAATCATCCCAAGGTGCTACACTTTACTTGACTCAAAAGCACTAATTGGATCATCTCACAACACCCTTGGCATCGGAAAAGAGGAAAAGAAAATGGATACGCTGCGAAACTATGTGGATTCTATTTTTGCTGATCTGCCGAAAACGGCGGAAATGTTGCGGCAAAAGCAGGAACTGCTCGACAGGATGCAACAGCGCTTCGATCAACTGAAGGCTGAAGGCAAAAGTGAACATGAGGCGATCGGGATGGTGTTTGCGGAGCTCGGGGACGTTGATGCCATCCGGGCTGCTGCGGCAGCGGGCACTCCAGAAGATGTTCCGGAAGCTGGCGCCGGCATGACGAATGAACAGCAGGTATTCCTGTCACCCGAACAAGTCGACGAATACATCGATCATCGCCACCGTTTTGCATGGGCGATGGCGACGGGCGTTTTCTTGTGCATCATGGGCCCGGCCAGCATGTTCCTCGGGCAATATTTGGTGGAGTCCTATTTCCGCAGGGCAGGCCGCTCGAGTGACCTCGTAGGCGTGCTGACGATGGTGCCGCTGTTTGTCCTGATTGCTGCGGGTGTCGCGCTCTTCATCCTCTTCGGCATGCGCGAGGAGCAATTTGAATTGGAAAACAAACGCGTCCAGCTCGACTCGACCACGTATGCCCGGCTGAAAGCTGAGCACAAAGCCTTCCGTCCGCGCTTGGCGACTGCTGTGGCGATTGGGGTCGCGCTCTGCATTCTTGCGCCCGTCTCCATGCTGCTTGCCGTTGTCCTGCTCGGCGAGAACAACGGCTTGTCGCTTGTATTCCTGCTAAGCTTCATCGCGATCGGCGTCTTCCTGTTCATCTACTTCGGCACCCAAAATGAAACCTACGAAAAACTGCTGGCGATCGGCGAATTTGCGAAGGACAAAGCTGAGGAAAATAAAGTTGTCGGCATCGTCGCCGGCGTCGTCTTCCCGCTGGCGGCAGCTGTCTATTTGATTGCCGGTTTCGTCTATTACGCCTGGGCGACTGCCTGGATCATCTTCCCGATCGTCGGCATCCTCTTCGGCATCTTCGCGACTGTGTACAATGGTTATATGGATCTGAAGAAGAAAAAGTAAGATACTGGAAACAATGTAAAAAAGTATGCATAAACAATAATGGGGCCGGTTCATTGCGTTAAATGAACCGGCCCCATTATTATTTTGTGCCTAGAATAGTTTGGTGTCGGGTATTAAGATGGTCACGGCGGATGAACAGGCGACAATTACGGGATTTCTCGACTTTGTGCGTCGCATTCAGCTCGGGAAACCTGACGATCAGGCAATCTCTCGACTTTGCGCGTCGCATTCAGCTCGAGAAACCTGACGATCAGGCAATCTCTCGACTTTTTGCATCACATTTTGCTCAGGAAACCTGACGATCAGGCGATCTCTCGACTTTTTGCATAACATTTTGCTCGGAAATCCCGACGGTAAGCCCATCTCTCGTCTTTTTGCGTCACATTCTATCCGGAAATCCCGACGGTAAGGCTATCTTTCGACTTTCCACCCCGCATTCAGGTCGAAACGCCAGACAAAAAGCCGCCTCGTTTTTCGAGACGGCCCTACATACATACATTCAACTATTCTACGGCGTTCTCATCCATAATCTCAATATTTGTACGGATCAGTTCCTCGATTTTGCCGCTGTCTTCCATTTCATCCAAAATGTCGTTCACCGCATCCAGAAAATCCTCGCTGTCTTTCGCAACGGCGATGGCTGATTCGTTCGGCGTGCTGGCGACATCGAAGTCAGCGATCTCAAGGCCTTCATTCTCTTCAACATATCGCCTCGCAACAGTCTCCACCATCAAGACCGCATCCGCTTTGCCGGTCACCAAATACAGGACGGCCGTATTTAATTTCGGCACGGCCTTGATCTCAGCATCCGGGAAATTTTCCAGCAGGTACGCTTCCTGGATCGTCGCCTTTTGCGTAGCCAGACTTTCCTTCTTCAGATCGTCCTCCGACCGAAAATCCTCCGCATCCTCCGATTTGATCACCAAGGCATCCTTCTGAGTATAGTAGATGTCCGAGAAATCAACGCTCTGTTTTCTTTCCACGGTCGGGTTCATGCCGGCGATGACCATATCTATTTTGCCGGTGGACAAGGCCGGGATCAGGCCATCGAAGTCCATATCCACGACTTCCAGCTCGACGCCAAGCTCATCCGCAACGGCTTGGGCGATGTCGATGTCGAAGCCGATGATTTTGTCTTCCCCATCCTTTACGAGATGCCACTCGTACGGGGGATAATCGGCACACGTTCCGACGACCAGCTTGCCGCTGTCCTTGATTTCCTGCAAGGCGCTGCTCCCATCCGTCGCAGCGCTATTTGCTGTCCCACTCGTGTTTCCGCATGCCGCCAAAATCAAGAAGCCCAGCATCCCAAAAATCATTTTCATAAACCCGTTTTTCAATCCTGATTCCCCCGCATTCCTTCATTGTCTCAAAAAAAAAGATGCCCTTTTCAGAGCATCCTTGCACTTTTATTGGTATGTTGCTGCTTTTATTCTGCTGTGTTGTCTTCCATCAATTGTGTATTGATTTGGATCAATTCTTCAATCTTGCCGCTGTCTGTCATTTCTTTCAAGATAGCGTTCACTGTTCCCAGGTATTCGCCGCCGTTTTTGGCAACCGCGATTGCAGACTGGTTCAGTTCGCTGTTTACGTCGAATTCAGCGATCATCAACGTATCATTTTGCGTTACGAACTGCTTCGCAACTGTTTCAACCATCAATACAGCATCCACTTTTCCGGTTGTCAAAGACATGATGGCTGTGTTCCACTTAGGAACGGATTGAATTTCAGCATCCGGGAAGTTTTCCAATAGGTAATCTTCTTGGATCGTCGCTTTTTGAGTCGACAATGCTGCTGTTTTCAATGCATCTTCAGAAGTGATTGTTGCAGCATCTTCTTTTCTGATCACCAATACGTCTTTTTGTGTGTAGTAGATGTCAGTGAAGTCAACGCTTTGTTTTCTTTCTTCTGTCGGGTTCATGCCGGCGATGATCATGTCGATCTTGCCTGTGGATAATGCTGGAATCAAGCCGTCGAAGTCCATATCTTTGACTTCCAACTCAACGCCCAGTTCATCAGCAATGGCTTGTGCGATATCGATGTCGAAACCGACTACAGTATCTTTTCCGTCTTTGACTAGATGCCACTCGTATGGAGGATAATCCGCTGACGTACCCATCACCAATTTGCCGCTGTCTTTGATTTCCTGCAATTTATCAGTAGTTGTAGCTGCTGAATCTGTTGCGGAGCTGTCCGCTGTCTCGCTTGTATTGCCGCATGCCGCCAAAGCCAGAATGCTCATTGTACCCAAAGCTAATTTCAATAATCCTTTTTTCATCTTAACCCCTCCAAATATGTTTTTTATTTTATAGGACTTTCGATAAGAAATCCTTTGTCCGATCGCTTTTTGGATGATTGAAAATCTCATCCGGTGTGCCTTGTTCCATCACTTGGCCGTCATCCATGAAAAGGATGCGGTCGCCGACTTCTTTCGCGAAGCCCATTTCGTGGGTAACGACTACCATCGTCATACCTTCCATCGCAAGGTCCTTCATTACCTGCAATACTTCGCCGACCATTTCCGGGTCAAGCGCGGATGTGGGTTCATCGAACAGCATCATATCCGGTTCCATTGCCAAGGCCCGTGCAATCGCAATCCGTTGTTTCTGTCCACCCGATAAGGATTGTGGATAGACGTCGGCTTTTTCGGACATGCCCATGCGTGCCAACAATTTTCTGGCAATCGCTTCGGCTTTGTCTTTCGGTACTTTCTTAACCTGCTGTGGTCCGATCATGATGTTGTCCAATACCGTCAGATGCGGAAACAGATTGAAGCTCTGGAACACCATGCCCATTTTTGTGCGGATGGAATCGATGTCCACGCCTTTTTTGTTGATTTCCTGACCTTCGAAAATCACTTTACCGGTTGTCGGTTCTTCCAGCAGATTCATGCAGCGCAAGAACGTACTTTTTCCCGATCCGGATGGTCCGATGATAACGACCACTTCACCGGCGTTGATTTGTTCATCGATGCCTTTCAGAACTTGCTTATCACCGAAAGATTTCGTCAGTTTTTCTGTCTTAATCACTTTGTTTCAACCTCATTTCTAGAATGTCCACTAATTTAGAGACGATTGATGTCATGATAAAGTACATCACGGCAGCGACCACTAGCGGGCCAAATGGCAAGAAGGTCGCACCACGCACCGTATTGGCTGCGAACATCAAGTCGCGCAAGCCCAAGACGGAAACGATGGATGTTTCTTTGATCAGCGTCACGAATTCGTTACCCAAAGCCGGAAGAATATTTTTGATAGCTTGCGGATAAATGATTTTTTGCATCGCCATCGATTTGCTCATCCCGATTGAGCGAGCAGCTTCCATTTGACCTTTGTCGACCGCTTGGATACCGGAACGAATGATTTCGGCGATATAGGCTGCCGAATTCAAGGATACAGCGATGACTCCGGATAGGAAGTCGGGCAATTCGATATTGATGACGTACAGACCATAATAAATGATGAATAATTGCACCAACAGTGGTGTACCCCGCACAATTTGGATATAGCCATTCGATAATTTGCTGAGGAATTTGTTGGGCGACATTTTCATCAATGCCAAGCCTGTCCCCAAAATGACGCCCAATACGATTGAGCTGATCGAAAGGCCAATCGTGTAGCCGGCCCCTTGAAAATAGATCGGCAGATAGGTCTCAAAGAAATTTAAATCCATTTGTATATAATCCCCTTTTTTATGTTTTTGCTGGTGGTACTCTGGGTACTAAAAAACCGCCCCTTGTATTGCTACAAGAGACGGGTCAATGTTTGATTCCGCGGTACCACTCTAGTTGATCTGCTGTGAAACAACAAATCCACCTCGATTAAATTAACGCATAAATTGCGTAAAAGGCTACTCAACGTTCACCTTTTCGTCATCCGAAGTGCGCTTCAATCTGATATTTCACTGCTGGGCTTCCACTCTGTCCCGGCTCGCTGGAGAAAATATTCAAATCTACTCTCTTCATCACTGACTTTGTTCTATTCAGTTGTGGTATGGAATCATAATATAAGATTTGAAAAGAACTGTCAACAAAAAAACTATCACCGAATTTTCATTTGGTTCTTATTTTCTGTGAAAAGAAGCAATCGAGCAATCCCTTTCTCATTTTTCGATCCAATTTATGCCTCATCCACAATCTGTTTTACGCGTCCGACCTGATCGCCTTCAACCAGCATGACTTTGATGCCGTGGGGATGATTGGGGCTGTTCGTCAGCAAGCGTTTCACGTGCCCTCTTGTCAGTTTGCCAGTGCGTTGGTCTTTTTTCAAGACGATATCGACCAACGCGCCGATTTTGATGTTTTTTCTCAGTTTTCCGTCCATGATTTCCTCTTTCTTAAGCAAGCTCTTTGCTTAGTGTGATGATTTGATCGACGGCTTCGTCCAGATAGTGGATCGTATCCTGCAGCGCCTGATCGGTTTTGATATCCACGCCGGCTAGGGCTGCGGCTTCCGCGGACTCCAATTTGTCCCCGAGTGCCAAGAATTCCAGCCATTTTTCGACGGCCGGTTCCCCTTCCGCTTTGACCCGCAGGAAGGCTTGCGTCGCGATCGTCAGTCCGGCCGAATAGGTGTAGGAATACAGACCCATGTAGTAATGGATCTGGCGCATCCATGTCAGCTCGGCTCCGGCGTTGATTTCCACGGCGTCTCCCCAGAAGCGCTCAAGCACATTCCGTTTGATTTCGCTCAATTTTCCGGCATCGAAGCTCTTGCCCGCATCGATCAAGTTATAGACTTCCCTCTGGTAGGCCGCTTCCAGCAGATGTGTGACGAAATTGTGGAAATAGGTATCAGAAAGCATCTTCGTCAAAGCAAAGCGCTGCATGCGCGTATCCGTACTCTTGCGCGCCAACGATTCCGTCAACAGCAGTTCGTTGAAAGTGGATGGGCCTTCGATCAGGTACAAGGAAGGCTCCGAACCGAGGATGCTGTTGTTTTCGTTTGATAGGATCATCTGGCCGGCATGGCCCAATTCGTGGATCAGCGTATAGACATCGGAAAGTTGGTTCGCCCATGACATCAGGATGTAAGGATGGGTACCATATGGGCTTGTGCAGAATCCGCCTGTCGATTTACCTTTGTTCTGGGCGAAATCGATCCAACGCTCCGGATAAGCTTGCATGATCCTGTTGGTATAATCCTTGCCCAATACTGCTATCGCATCCTGAACCATTGTTTGCGATTCATCGATCGATACTTGCGGCGAATATTCCGGATCCAACGCAATCTTCAGGTCGGCATAAGTCATCTTGTCCAGGCCGCGGACTTCTTTCAAATGGGTGATATATTTCTGCATGACGGGCGCCAAGTCGTTCATGATCGTGTCGATTTGGCGGTCATACAGGTCGCGCGTGACTTCCTGGCCGTAGAGCAGATAGTCGATCACGGAATCGAAACCGCGCATCGTCGCCAACGTCTTTTCCTTCTGCAGTTGGGTATAGTAGGCCGTTGCGACGACATTTTCGTAATTACCTAGGACAGCCGAGAATTTGTCGAATGCCGCCCGACGGATCGCCGTATCATCGTGATACATATAGTAATCCTCATAGAGCACGAAGCTCAACGGATATTCCTTTCCGTCGGCCGTAAAAGTGCCGAAGTCCATATCGCCAAGGCGGGCCTGTTCATAGATGGCGCTAGGCACATCCAGAGTCGGAGCCAACTGGGCCAATGCCTTTTCGACTTCAGGCGCCAGCTGGATGCTTTTGTTTTTCTTGATGTGGCGGATATAGGAAGCAAAACGCGGTTCTTCCGCAACGACCTGATCAAGGATAGCAGTATCGCAACCGATCAGTTCCGATTCAAAAAAGGTCAGTTGGGCGCTGATGTCCGCCATTGTATTCGCTGTTTGGCGGGACAATTCAACGTTGTCCGGATCGGTCAGGTCAGTCGCTTCCGGCATCATCGCGTAGTGATCCGCCAATGTCGCCGATTCGATGATCTTTTCGTAATCCTTCATCGCCGCCAGGATTGTTTTTGTATCCGTGAGTTTGCCTTCGAAGGTCGTTGCAAAGGTTGCGGTAGCCTGCTTCAGTCCTGACAAGGCTGTCTCGAAGTCAGTTCGCGTTTTATAGAGTGCGGTCACATCCCAAGTCAATGCTTCAGGGATATCCGCGCGGTTTTTCAGTTGTTCTTGTATCATGTTTTTTGCTCCTTTTATTCGTGCTTTTTGACGAATGTAGAATGAATGCTTCCATTATAACAAAAAAATGCTGCCGGCGTCGGCCTGTTCTCCGGTGAGCGGTAGGTTCACCGGAGTTGACGCTTTCCCCCGATGAGCGCCTTTCTCGTCGGAGTTGGGGTTCCGGTGATTTGTTGTGCTCCTGTGAGCGAACGCTGGCCGGAGCTGGGCGCGGAATCGCAGGCTGTCCTCCGTCGAGCGAGGGTTCCTCGGAGGTGAAAAATTTATGATCACATCAGCTCCGACGACGATGCCCACGCCGGAGCTGGACGCGCCAAAAACCTTCCGGAGCTGCATGAACCTTCAGCACCGACGCAAAAGCCCCCGCTTGCGAGGGCTTGATGCCTTCGCCCGCGAAGGCCGGTAATCCATTCTCTCAGTAAGTTGCTTCGATGGCTTTAACCTGATCATAAAGGTATTGGTTCGTCGGCGCAGGCAATCCATATTTTTTGGCTTTTTTCAGAATGGTACCTGAAAATAGCTCGACCTCGGAAGGCCGTTTCGCCAAACCGTCCTGGCGCATCGATGGCATCCCCAGCGGCGTCAATCCGTCGATGATCGCCAAATCATTCTCCAGGTCGGTTTCCGTCAGATTGACGCCTTCCTTTTGGGCGATCGGCAGGACTTCGCGCATGGCGGCAATCATCAGGTCGCGGGTTGGTCCCTCTTTGTGGATGTCGCGGAAAGTGCCCTCCTTCACCATCAGCACTTGATTCACGCCGACATTCAGCATGAATTTCGCCCACATGCGGTGCAGGATATCCGCTTCGACCACGTGCGGCAAGGCCGTTTCTTCGAAGAAAGCTGCCACTGCATCCAAACGATTCTGTTTTTCGGCAGCGTCGATGCCGATCCGCAGCTCGCCGATATGGACAGACTTCACATCGTTGCCGATCCGGAGCGCGTCCATCCCTTGGGCTACGCAGTGGACGACCTTCTCGCCGCCGAAAGCCGCGCCGATGACTTCTTCGCTGGAGATACCGTTCAAGACCGAAATGATCGTCGTATTCGGACCGATCTGATTACGGGCAGTTTCGATCGCTCCATCCAAGCCGGTTCCTTTTACGGCCAAAATGACCAAATCAGCAGGCGCCAGACTGGCATCCGTTTCATCGACATAGTGAAAATCGCATGTTTCTCCATTAAACGAAATCCCTTGTTCCTGGTAGCGCGCCAACCGTTCTTTATTGACGACGATGCGGACATGATCCTTCCCGATGGCTTTCGTAAAGTGATGTCCGTAGGGGATTCCCAAGGCACCCAATCCAACGATGGCTACAGTTTGTATCTTCATTTTTTCACGCCTCTTTCCAAGTAAAGATTATTGATGCTGCTTCGGTCATTCTGTCGGTTTGTATTTGCGCAATTGTTCTATCAGATACGGCAGATCCGTCTCGAATTGGACACCGTAGTGCAGCTCCCGTCCACTTTTCAGTGTGCGCTCGATCACCATGCTGTTGTAACGAACGGCCGTGTCAGTTGCCAAGGTCAGCTGCAGATCCTGGAAAAGCAGACCGCCAACGACGCTTGTGAACAAATCGCCTGCACCGTCATAGTGGCCGGGAAAATGTTTCGCGAAAGCATAATGCGCTTCAGGCTCGTTGTGGCTGATGCAGACAGCCCCGATCGTTTCCGAGTCCAATGAAACTCCCGTCAACACTATACTCTTCGGATTCAGTACCCGCAAAGCAGCCAGCAGTCCCGCGACCTCCGTTTCCTTATACGGCTTCTTCAACATAGGACGTTGCGTCAAAAAACAAGCTTCCGTCACATTCGGTGTGATCACGGTTGCTTCCTTGCAGAGCGCCGCCATTTCCTCCACATATTCAAGCGTGAAACCAGGATAGAGCACGCCTTGATCGCCCATCGCCGGATCGAGAACAATGTGTGCATCCTCGGCAGCAAATGTATGGATGATTCCGCGGACGATGTCGATTTGCTGGTGCGACCCCAGATAGCCGATCAGGATGCCGTCGAATTTGATGCCCAATGATTGCCAATGCTGCAGGATTCCCTCCATTTCCTGGGTCAGATCCAAAAAGGTATAGCCTTCAAATTCATTACCCGTATGGGTGGACAACAATGCTGTCGGCAGGATGCTCACCCAATTGTCCAGGCAGCTCACTACAGGCACCGCCACGTTCATCGAAATGCGGCAACTGGCGGAAATATCTTGGATAATCAATACTCTCGGTTGACTCAAATGCTTGCACCCCTTTACTTTTGAAACTCAATTATTCCCATTCTATCATCTTTTCAGTCGATTTCCTCATTTTTCCATCGTTTTGAAAAAAAGGAAAATTGTAAAATGAAATGCATAAGGAAATAAACAAAAAAATCATGTAGATACGATATACTTGTTAGCGTCGAAACCAAAAGTATAAGGAGTATCTACATGACTAAAAACAATTGTATCACAGAAAATCGTAGCTTCAAACATCTTACTGACATTCAACGTGGAAAGCTTGAACAGATGGTCAAAAGTGGTACCTACACACAGGCGGAAATGGCATGTGAATTAGGCGTCAGCCAACCGACTGTTTCTCGTGAGCTGAAGCGCGGAAGGACACGCCAACTTGACTATCAGCGCAATTATTACGAACAGTATATTGCCACCTCCGGCGCAAGGGTCTATAAAGAAAATCGCGAGAATGCACATGCACGGGATCACCATAAATATTCTGCGGCTTTCCTTGCTGCCTTACCGGAAAATTTAGCGCCCAAGAATGGCTTGCGGATTCACAGTGTGGACACTTTTGTACATTCCTATAGGAATGCACACCCCGAAGAACGCGCACCCTGCACGAAAACCGTTTACGCTTTGATCAACGCTGCCGTACTTCCAATCCGTAATATCGATTTGCCTATGAAGACCAGGATGCGGCCGCGCAAGAAAACTGTTTCGGAGCCAAAGGGCCATAACGCTAAACACTTAGGCCGCAGTATCGAAGAACGTGCTCCGGAAGTGCTTTCGCGGGAAGATTTTGGACATTGGGAAGTTGATTTGGTGTTAGGCAAGAAAACAAAAAATGAGCCTGTCATCATCACTATGGTTGAACGGAAAACCCGCTACTTCCTGACTAAAAAGGTTTGGGGGAAAGGCGCAGCGTTGGTTCAAAAAGGCGTACTTGATTTGATGGAAAAACAGGGGTTGGAGCAGTTTAAGACCCTTACAACGGATAACGGATCTGAGTTTTCAAGTCTTTCTCTTATCGAAGGAATCGCCTCTGATGTTCAGGTTTTCTTTACGCATGCGTACGCTTCTTGGGAGAAGGGAACAAACGAAAGGCATAACCGAATGCTTCGGGAATTTATCCCAAAGGGAGCCACGCTGCGTCCATTAACTTATTCGTATTTATTGGCAGTAACCGATACAATCAACAACAGACCAAGAAAAATAATGGGATACACAACACCTGCAGAACGCCTTCAGGAAGAATTGGTGGTATTACATGCAGCCTAGGTGTTTTGTTGGTTCCATAGGGTAAGAGAATAGATTAGCTGAGTCAAGAGCCGCTTCGCTTCTTCTCTTGACTCAGCCAACCTATTCTCTTGGGTCAGAACCACCAACAACTCACCTGAAAAATGCTAAGGGATGAAACACCCCCTGCCGTCAAAGGCTTCAAACCATTGGTAACACTGGATTATTGAGTAAATCGCTGTCTATAAAGGTTTTGAAAATTTTTTATGCATTTGATATTGCAATTAAGCTTTTGAAAAAAATATGAAAACGATGAGAAAAAGAGTGCAATCTTTTGCATAAGGGCTATAATTAAAAATAATGCTTGGAGGCGAGTCGCATGAAAACTGAAAAAAGCAGCACTTATAGATTGGTTGTTTTGGCCTTATTTATGGCACTTACTGTCGTCATGACCTTATTGTTCCGCATCCCGATCCCTTACGGTTATGTCAACTTGGGAGACATGGTGCTCTTGTTGGCAGGTCTGTCCTTCGGAGGCAGCGCGGGCTTCTTCGTCGGCGCACTCGGCAGTATGTTGGCCGACCTGTTCGCCGGTTACGCCTTCTACGCGCCGATCACGTTTGTCGTGAAAGGTTTGGAAGGATTTTTTGCCGGCTGGCTTTTCCAAAAAATGGATCACAAAAAGCCGTTGGTTTCCACGGTGATCGCCGGTTTGTGGATGGCGATCGGGTACGCCATCGGGGACACGATCCTTTTCAACTTCGGTGCCGCGATCGCTTCATTACCGCTGAACATCGCGCAAGGTCTCGTGGGTGCTTTCTTATCCACCCTGCTGTATCGTTGGTTAAGTCCTTACATCACCAAGAAATTCAAGTAACGAAGGTGCGCGCAAGCGATGAAATCCGATTTGGATTACGTCGCTTGCGCGTTTTTTGTTGTTCAGTGGGGGGCAAATTGTCGAATGGGGTGGCTGCATTCGACTTTTAAGCCTAACATTGAGCTCGAATTGCCGAATGGTCCGATGCATTCGGCAATTTTGCCCCTTTCGAAAGACAGATTGTCGGATAGTCCAGTTGCATTCGACAATCTCAAGCCGGATTCCAAAAAAATCGGAAAGAGCCGAATCCGAAAAGGACGTCCAATCCCGCGAGCCGCGCGGATTGGGCGTCCTTTCAGCATATATTCCGTTCAAAAAAGCAATGCAGCCAGCAACGGGATCGTGAACACCGAAAGCAGCGTCGAAATGAAGACGTACCGCGTCGAGAAGGCCGTATTGCCTCCATACTGCATCGACAGCGCGACCGCCATAGCTGGTCCGGGCATGGCCGCGATGATGACGAGGATCCCCAGCATCGTCGGATTCGTCAAGATGCCCTTCGTAGCCCACCAAAGGAACAGCGGAATCACAATCATGCGGTAAGACGCAAAAAGATAGATTTTCCATTCTTTGAAGGCACCGAGAATGTCGATGTCCGCCAAAGACGCGCCGATGATGATCATCGCCAATGGGGACGTGATGTTCCCGATGCTGGTGGCGGTATCCATCACCAACGCCGGCAATTTTATGTCGAACAGGAAGACGAAAACCGCGAACAGCGAAGCGAGATTGCCCGGGTTCAGCAGGATCGCTTTCCAGCTTGCCCGTGATTTTTTCGAACCTTTCGCGATCAGAAAGACGCCCAAAGAATAGATCAGCAGGTTGTTGGGAATGCCGTACAATGAAGCATAAAAAAGCGCGCCGGTGCCGAAAATGGCCTGCACGACCGGCAGACCCATGAAGCCGTTGTTCGTGAAGATAGTCAGGAACTCGATGATGCCTTCTGTTTCTTCATTTGCCTTGAACAATCGGGGGCTGAGCTTGGCTAAAGCGGCCGTGAACAGATACATCAGCGTCGCGGTCAGCAAGACGAAGAGCGTGTCCGATTTCGTGCCGACCTCCCCCGCCCCTTCCACCGAGGCGATGACGAGTGCCGGCACCGTGACATACGTGATCAGCGCCGCAAAATTGGCGTTCGCGTGTTTGTTGAAAACCTTCATGACCGTCGCGAGATACCCCACAAACATAATCAGCACCAGCATGATCATCCTACCAAATACAACCCCAACATCCAAAACCCGAACGCCTCCCCTAACTATCCCTATTTATATACAAATTCTAACACAGTTCTGTCGGTTTGAATCTATTTCGAATCCGTTTGCTGATTTTGGAAAGCCGTTACGGATTTGCCGTCTAAGCATATCGGTCCCTTATATCTGTTGCAAATGTTAAAATAATGATAACAGTGCATCACGACCCAACAGTTCATAAGGAGAAAGGACGAGGCAAATGGCACAAAAATTGACGATTCTACAGATCAACGACACCCACAGCTACTTGGAATTGCACAATGAATTATTCTATGAAAAGGAAACTTTGGCGTTCCGTAAAGCAGGCGGTTACGCCCGCATTCAAAGTCTGATCAAAGATTTCCGCAGCAAAAACCCGACCCTTGTCTTCGATAATGGCGATACGATCCATGGTACCTACGAAGCAATCGCTACGAAAGGCTGGCACATGCTGCCGGTCCTGAACGAAATCGGCTTTGATGCCATGACATTTCACTGGGACACCGGCTTCGGTCCGGCCAACCTGAAAGAAATCGGAGAGCAATTGGATTACCCGATTCTCGCAATCAATGCCTATGAGAAGGAAAGCGGCAAATTGGCCTTCGACCCTTACAAAATCCTTTCCGTCGGCAACCTTTCGATCGGCGTGATCGGCATCGCCTGCAACATTATCGACAAAACGATGCCACCGCATTTCAGCGAAGGACTCTCCTTCACTTTGGGACGCGAGGAGCTGCCCGGCTATGTGGCGGAACTGAAGGAAAAAGCGGTCGACCTGATCATCGTCCTCTCCCATCTCGGATTCCCGCAAGACTTGAAATTGATGAGTGAAGTTGAAGGAGTGGCCGTCTGTCTGAGCGGTCACACCCATAACCGACAGGAACACATCGTCATGGCAGGCGAAACAGCAGTGATCCAATCCGGTTCGCACGGCTCTTTTCTAGGCGCTCTCGAGCTTAGCGTTGAGGATGGCGCAATCCAAGAAATCAATCACCAACTGATTCCGGTGACGGAAGACATCCCGGAAGATGCCGAAATGAAAATGTTGATAGAAGATGCCCTCTCCCCTTACCGCGAGAAATTGGACCGGGAAGTCGGCGAAACCAAAATGGTACTGCATCGTGGTTGGAGTGTCGAAACAACGATGGATAATTTCCTCTTGGATGCCATCCGCTACCACACAAAAACAGAGTTGGCATTTTCAAACGGTTGGCGTTATAGCGTTCCGATTCTGGAAGGCCCGGTGACTTTAAGAGAGCTATACCAGATCATCCCGATGGATCCGCCGATATCCACAGTCATCCTGACAGGCACGGAAATATTGTCCCTGTTGGAAGAGAACATGGAGAGCACCTATGCTGCAGACCCTTTCAATCAGATGGGCGGCTATCTGAAACGAGCGATGGGCTTGCATGCTTACGTTAAACTTGAAAATCCGAAAGGAACACGTGTCCAAAAACTCTTCATCGGCGGAGAAGAAGTCATCCCGGATAAAGAATACACAGTCAGCTATGTGACTAACCAGGGTGTACCGAAAAAATTCGGAAAAGACCACAAAAATCTGGAAAAACACGCAGTCGAAGCGATGATGGACTATTTGGCCGAAACAGGACCGTATGAAAAAGAGCTACGCGGAACCTACCATATCATCTGACCAATTCTACACAAAAAAAGTGGCCCAACCGCATGAGCGAGATTGGGTCATTTTTTTATCTTTTTTCTACTTGATCATCGAAAATTTGGCTTCAAGAATATCTTTTGTGACGGCCCCGATGATGCGTTCATAAATCTTGCCGTCCGATCCGATCAGATATGAGGTCGGCAGCGACTGCACTTGGTATTGACTGAATACTTCCTCTGTGCCGTAGAGATTCGGGAAGCTGATTTCGTTTTCATCCAAAAACAAGGCTGCGTTGTCGGGATGACTTTCCGAGGTCGTGACGTTCACGCCAAGCACCACCGTATCTTCCTGTTCCTCCGAAAATACCTGCAGATGAGGCATCTCTGCCTTGCAAGGTGGACACCAGCTGGCCCAAAAATTCAAAAAGACTTTTTTCCCTCTGTAATCGGAAAGCTTCACCGTATTGCCATCCATATCCTCCAACTCGAAATCATAAGCAATCTGCCCGATGTTGATGCCTGCTTGGGCTTCCGATGCCTCAGGCGCTGCTGTTTCAAGCAATACTGCGTCCTTTCCGTTCGTAGCATTCCCCGGCAAGTAGCTTTTCCCGAAATCGTACAGGACCCACAAAAAAACGGCCCCCAATAAAAACCAAATTATTTTCTTCTGCACAAACAAATCCCCCTAACCGAGACGCTCAAATGGCGTTCCTTCCAATAAATTCAAGATAGCGATCGACAAAGTTTCAAGCCTGCCCATCAGCAACAACAGACCGAACAGGATCATCAGCCAACCACCGATTTTCATGAACGCTTCGCTGTACTTCAATAGGGACTTGAGCCTGCCGATGAAAAAAGTTACCAAGAGGAATGGCACCGAAAAGCCAAGCACGTACATCAGCAGATAAAGCAGGGGTGGTGACCCCATCGCATTCCCAAGCAGCAGGATCGATGAAAAAATCGGGCCGATACATGGTGTCCAGCCGGCAGCGAAGCCCAGTCCGATCAAAAATGTCGAAAGAAAGCTGACGCCTCTTGTCATCTTCAGCTTTCGGTGGTTCCCCAACAGAAGCGGAATCTTCAGATAGCCTACTGTCGTCAACCCCATCAGGATGATGAGCAATCCCGCTAGCCGCTGCAGCAAAACACTCACCGGACCAGTCAGCACGGAACTGAAAAGATTCCCCAGATAGCTCACGCCCAATCCCAAAGTGACGTACACAGCAGAAACGCCCAGCAGAAAGACGAGCGAATGCAGCATAATGTTGCGTCTGACGGAAAGTGAGGAATCCTCTTTTATTTGCTGCACATTCAAGCCGGTTATGTAGGAAATATACAACGGCAACAATGGCAGCGTACACGGCGATAAGAATGACAAGGCGCCTGCCGCGAAAGCTACCCATGTGGTCAGATCTGTGTCGATGGTATTTTCCCCCTAAGCAAGATGATGGAAACAAAAGCAAATGCAAATGCCAGTATGAGCTCCGGCGTCACAACCAAACCAAAGTAGAGGACACTTTTTCCGTCCATCAGCACAAAATGGACAATCGCGCCCGACAGAAGCAAAATGCCTAGCATACTAGTCCGCATTGTAATGAACGTGACTGCAAACAACAGCAGCAAGCTCAAACCGGCTAACCCTACCGAAGTCGAACTCTCATAAAGGTTGTAATAGAAAAGATGATTGACCGAAAACTGCAACAGAAGCAGCTGTAGGAGTGCGACCAAAAGCGCACGATTTACCAACAATTTCGGCAACTGTTTCCAAAGATTGTAAATTCCGGTGATGATCACAGCCACAAAGACAGCTTCTTTCGTCAGCAGCAGAGCCTGATAGGGCGCGCGCATCACTTCGGAAAAATGAAACAATGCGTTGCTGATGAACGCAAGAGCCAGAAGCCGGAAGAGTTCGTCGCTAAACTTGGATAGCATCTTGACTTTCTGTTTTTTATCGAGCGTGGCCAAGAACCACCAGATAGCTGACCCGAGCAAGAGCAGCAGGACGGGAATGACCACCGGATTCGATAAGACGTTAATGATAGGACAACCCCTTTCCTGATTTTTTTTGGCAGCAGCTTTCCAGCCAAATAAGTACCTCAAGCATAGCATGGATCTTTTTCTCAAGCACCAAATATGCTCCCGGGGGTATTTTCATTTCGACTGTTGTATCTGAATTGTCAGCAGTCGGCTGATGCAGCATCAAACAAAAATAGCCCCGACGGAGTCTGCAGTCTACATGCAGATTCCGCCGCGGTTATTCACGTTCAGGTTTCACATTTTTCTTACATCATAATGATTCGGATCGATGCGCTCCAACAGGCCTGCTTCCTGCTCGGAAACGGTCAGATAGAGTTCGTGCATCGCGCGGGTGCAGATGGTGTAGAGAATCTGCAGCTCATTTTGGACAGCTTTTGCCGGATAATGGCAAATCGCAAAAACGACATCGAATTCCAGACCTTTAGCCAAATGGGCCGGCAAGATCAATACTGGGTGATGGCTATTGTCGGTATCCTGCTGCACCAGTTTGAAACCGATGCCGATTAGGGTCAAATCTTGGCTGATGCGCTCCGCATCTTCGGCATTGCGGCTGATGAAAGCCACGCGCATGCCAGCCGCGACACTCGACTCCACCTTCTCTTTGATATAATCCATGTCGAGCTTGCCAGCATCAGTCAGCAACACTTCCGGTTTCTTGCCGGAGCGGATATAGGTTCCTTCCGGCTTTTCGCCTTCAATGAAGCTTTCCGAGAAACGGACGATTTCATTCGTCGATCGGTAGCTGGTCAGCAGACGGTAGGAACGGAATGTGCTTTCGGAAAAGATGGTCCGGAGATCATCAAAGGAAAGGCGTCTGTTCAGGATATTTTGGTTCAAGTCGCCGCTCATGATAAAGCGTGCGCTCGGGTAGGCATGCTGCAGCATCTGCAATTGGAAAGGTGAAAAATCCTGCACTTCATCCAGACAGATGTATTGGTATTTCATGTCGCTGGATGGTCCCTTCAGCAACAAGCGCAGACTGTAATACGCATCCAGATCTTCCAGCAGCACACTTTTTTCAGCCATATGATTCGCGACCACTGCGATGTGGGTGCGCCATTCGTCTTCATCCAAGCCGAACGCAGTCAATGAAAGCAACTTAGGGACGGCCCGCAGGAAATGGATGTATTGATTCTTGTAACGGACAAAGGCCAATGCTTCAATCCTCGCGACGATTGGTTCGAAAGCGTCCTCCAGGATATCCGCCGTCATCGCCTCTTCCATCGCTTTTTGGTTTTTAGTCTCTTTTTCGTAGCGGTACAGATCCAGATCGGACATGGCGATCATCTCTTTTTCGACCCACGGCTTGCCTTTTTGCGACTGTTTGATGCGTTCGACGCGCTGCAGCAAGTGTCTTTGGAGAATATCCAACTTGCTGGCCAACGAACCTTGGCTATCGATGCTGTAGAAGGCCGATTCGATTTCCTTTTGCGAAAGGATGATGTCATCGCGGAAACGGATATCCGTGAATTTCAGGTAGCGTTTCTTCAGGAGCATGCCATATTTCTGCAATGCTTCATAAAAGGCCAGACTGCCCTTCAGTACCGTAACCTTCGCCAATCTGTCCTCCTGCTCGGTGCGCAAAGCAAACCCGGTCACTTTCCGCTCCATGAATTCGCTGAATGTCGTATTCCCCACATTCAATTCACCCAGTGCAGGCAACACTTGAGAAACGTATTCCTGGAATATTTTGTTCGGGGAAAACAGGACGACTTCTTCCGACTGCAATTGGTCCCGGAAAGCATACAGCAGATAGGCGATTTTCTGCATCAGGACCACGGTTTTCCCTGAACCGGCCACCCCTTCGATCAGCGTCACGGTTGCCTTTGTTTCCCTGACGATCTGGTTCTGTTCTTTCTGCAAAGTGGATACGACCGTGCCCATCTGATAGGATGAAGGCCCCTCCAGCACTTCCAGCAAATACGGATCGCCCATGACATTGTCCGTGTCCATCATGCGGACGATTTCCGCCTGTCTGATCAGAAATTGGCGTTTCAGGTCAACGCCGTATGTCATTGGCTGATCGGCTATCATCAGCTTGACGTTTTCGCCTTTGCTGCCTTCATAATAAAGCGATGCAATCGGCGAACGCCAGTCAACGATCAGGTTCTCGTCCTTCTCGAACAAGGAGCCGATCCCGATGTAAATCGTTTCATTGCCGTAATCGTCGTGATAATCGATGCGGCCGAAATAAGGCTCATCCTGCATTTTATCCAGTACAGCGACACGTTCGGCGCTGTTCTGCAATTCATTGTTGCGGATCATCAGTTCCTGCTCGAAAGCCCGCAGTTCCGCCGATGATTCCCAGACGCTTTCTGAGGACCCTTGGCTGATTTTGATCTCTTTGGATTCCTTTAATTGCTGTCTTTGTTTTTCACTTTTTACTTCAACTTGCTCGGCCAATCGCGTTCTTTCATTGTTGATGACTTCAATGACGCGATGGACCCGTTCCTGTTCTTTCATTAAATCTTTATGCAACCAGCAGACACCTCTTTCTTAAGAAAACACATGGACTTTTCGGTCTACTTCACTAAATGCGACATTTATCAGTATACCATCGTAGAGGGATTCTGGCTATTCATTCCCCGTACTGTATCTTGACAGAAATGATTCTAATCAAAAAATGAACCGGAAGGAAGGCGCAGTTGCGGATCTTCCATCCAGCTCATTTTGTGGTGCCGTTCGCATTCTACAAATCCAGGCACATTTGTGTCTATTTGTTGAGGATGGTTTCGATCGCGGTGTATCCTCCCAGGATATTGACGATCTTTTTGAATCCCCGCTCCTCCAATGCACCGATGGCAACTGCGGAACGGACTCCGGATTGGCAATGGACGTACAACGGTTCATCCCGATTGAAAGGCAATGGATCAACCAAGAGTTTGCCGAGGAGCACACGCTTGGCATCGGACAAGTGCCCTTTGTCCCATTCGCTCTTCGAACGCACATCCAATATCTGCAGATCCTTTTCCTGGCGAAGTGCGCTGAAGGCGGCTGCCGTTATGGTTTCCGTCAACTTGTCATCCTCAATCTGACCGGCATCCAGATACCCTCTGACTTTGTCGAACCCGATCAGCTGCAGTTGGCGGGCTGCCGTTTCAGCATCTTCTTTGGTTCCGATGAGGGTTACTTGCCCTTCATAATCCAGGAACCACCCGGCGTAAGTCAAAAACTTTTTGTTCAGCGGAATGTTAAGCGTTCTTTCGATGTGTCCAGCTTGATAAATTTCTTTCGCGCGCAGATCGATCACCCTGTCATTCGGACCGGCCTGGTGAAGTGGGAAGACCGGATAAGGTACATAGGCGCCGCTGTCCGACTTGTTGATCTTCTTCATCTGGGCAAAGTAGGTCGGCGGCTCAGGCTGATCCTCCGTCAACGCCTCAATGAAGCTTGTTTCTTCGTCATATTGGAAAGCCCAGTTGTTGTGTTTTTCGTAGCCCAAAGTGGTCATCGGAACGGCGCCCAACGATTTCCCGCAGGCGCTGCCGGCACCGTGGCCTGGCCAGATCTGCAGATGGTCCGGATAATCAGCCATTTTCTGCAGCGAGCGGAACATTTCCTTGGCTCCGATCTCGGTTGTTCCTTGCATATGCGCAGCCTCTTCCAACAAGTCAGGCCGGCCGACGTCACCTACAAAGATAAAATCACCTGTGAACAATCCCATCGGAATGTCCGAACCGCCGCCGATATCCGTCAACAGAAACGACAGACTCTCCGGCGTATGCCCAGGCGTGTGCAGCACCTCCAGTTTGACCTTTCCTACGGAGAGGATGTCCCCATCCTGCAGCAGCACACTCCCTTCCGGAAGATCCTGGTAGCGCCAGTCATCCCCGCCCAAGTCCGATACATACAGTTTGGCTCCCAAACGCCTCCCAACTTCCCGCAGTCCAGACGCGTAATCGGCGTGGATATGCGTTTCCGTTGCCGCAGTGATGATAAGACCTTCGTCTTCGGCTGCCTTGATATAGTCATCCAACGCGCGCAAAGGATCGATAATGATGGCTTCTCCTGTTTTTTGGCACCCCACCAAATAGGAAAATTGCGCTACTTTCGGATCGAAAAATGATTTAAAAAACATGCATAAATTCCTCCTTTATCTGCTTAGGCTTGCAACAAAATTGATCGTCGTGGCGATGATGGCAGTACCGAAAACTTCTGCCTGACTGTTCTTTCAGATGGTTATTTCGATGACGTTTTTTTCCGGATCGAGGAACATGCTTTCATAGTAGCCATCTCCTGTAATGCGCGGCTGGCTTTTGCATGAGTACCCTGCTTTGATGAGTTTGTCAGTGAAATAATCGACATTCTGTTTGCTGCCGACCGAAATGGCAAGATGCGCCCATCCCAGCATATCGAGTGGATAGCGTTCATTGACATCCATCCTTTTCATGAGTTCCAAACGGGCTCCTTCACGGAAAGTAATAAAGTAAGATTGGAAGTCTTTTTCGGGATTACGGTATAATTTATTAGCCTTGCCGTCAAAAAAACGAACATAAAAATCGCGCATCAGCTCCAAATCGTCCACCCACACTGCAACATGTTCAATCTTCATCGCTATTCACGTCCTCTCATCATCGTCGCCGGTGCGCTGGAGATAATCTCTGCGCGGATGGCTTGCAAAAAAATCCGGGAATCCCTTTTTCGAATTGAAGTAAAAGCGTTTCCTCAATTTGATTTTATCACATCGTAGGCTCATATGCGTTCCCTAAGCATCCGCCTGCCCGGTCAGCTTCTGTGTCTTTTTTGCCATCTTTTTCATAGCATTTTCTCAGCATCCACTCAGAATATGATTGACAGACTGAGTTGTATTTGATAGTGTGGAATTAACAAAATACGATTCGATGTGATGAAGAGGTCGCGGTTAACAATCAGTAGGGGATTTCCTGAAAGGTGTTGCTGCCGAAATACTCTGTATTGGGGCCAAGGTTGAATAAATCTGGCACTGTCGGACAAAGCCGCCCAGCTTTGTTCGGTGAGCTTCTCACGTTGGGGCAAATTGGTGGAATTCACTATACGGATGCAACGCTTCAGCTTATGCAGCCTGTTTTGAACGACTATGAGACCATTTGCTCATAGTCGTTTTTTGTCTATTCATAAATAAAAAAACATAATTCAGGAGGAAAATAAGCATGGCTATTTTTGAAGGATCAGGCGTTGCGATCGTCACGCCGTTTAAAGATACGGAAAACCAAGAAATAAACTATGAGGTACTGGAAGAACTGATCGAGTTCCAGATTGCGAACGGCACCGATTCGATCATCATCGCAGGGACAACCGGTGAAGCTTCAACGCTGACGGATGAAGAGCAACTTCATCTCATTCGTTTCACTGTCGAAAAAGTGAACGGCCGCATCCCGGTCATCGGCGGTGCCGGAAGCAATGACACACGCCACGGAGTAGGATTGACGCGCGCTGTAGAGGTAACGGGTGTGGATGCGATTCTCAGCGTCACTCCGTATTACAACAAAACATCGCAAAAAGGTTTGATTGCACATTACAAAGCCATCGCCAACAGCGTGAAAGTTCCAATCGTCCTTTACAATGTGCCGGGCCGCACTGGCCAGAACATTACCCCGGAATCTTTGGTGGAACTGGCGAAAATCGACAACATCGTTTCCTTGAAGGACGCTACCGGAAACTTCAGCCAGGCTGTGGATAATTTGCGTCTTTTGGGCGATCGTCTGGATATCTACTCCGGGAATGACGACACCATCATCCCCTTGATGAGCTTGGGTGCGAAAGGTGTCATTTCTGTCTTGGCGAATATCGCACCGAAAGCAACAGCTGAAATGACGCATGCTTTTCTGGATGGCGACATCAAAAAGGCAGCCGCAATGCAAGCCGAGTACAAAGAATTGATTGACTGCCTGTTTGTTGAGCCGAATCCGATTCCCGTAAAAGCCGGAATGCAACTGTTGGGCTTCAACGTAGGACCGATGCGTCTGCCTTTGACGGGTGCCGATCAAGCAGTCATTGACCGTTTGGCCGCAGCAATGAAAAAAGTTGGGTTGATCTAAGAACAGAACCAAAAATCCCTCCGGATGCTTGATGCTTCGGAGGGATTTTTTATGTTATAGGAGTTCCTTGAATACCCGTAGTGCATTTTGATGGCAGACCTTTTCGATTTCGGTCGTCGTGAAGCCGCGCCGTTCCATCGTTTCGACAAGCAGCCCCATCGCAGAGGCATCCTTCAGTTGCATCGTCACATCGATGCCGTCGAAGTCCGAGCCCAACCCGACGATGTCCAGCCCTGCGACTTTGCGGATGTGCTCAATATGATCGACTACTGCTTCCGCGGTCCCTCTGGTCTTCAGCCGTTCTTGATCATCATCAAGGAAAGCGAGACAGTAGTTCATACCCACAAAGCCGCCCCGGTCGGCCAGCACCCGCAGCATCTCATCCGTCAAATTGCGCGGGTGGCTGCATAGGCTGCGCGCATTGGAATGGCTGGCGATGAATGGCCGTTGCGAATGCGCCGCGACATCGAAGAAGCCAGCATCCGAAAGATGAGAGACATCGATGATGATGCCCAATCTGTCCATCTCCTCCACGAAAGCGATGCCTGCAGGTTTCAGCCCGCTGCCCGGATAATCGATGCCGGGATCGGCAAGGACCGGATTGTTTGGGAATCCCAGACCGTTTTCATAGTTCCAAGTCAGCGTCATCATCCGGGCCCCCAACCGGTGGAGCGTGCGCAAAGCGGCAAGGTCGCCGAAGCAGCAGCCAAGATCCTCGATGGTCAATAAGCCGGATATTTTCCCGGCTTGGCGATTACGCTCGATATCCGCAAACCGATAGACCGGCGCAATACGATCCGGATAAAGCGCCATAAGTTGGTGGAACACATCGATTTCCTGGATTACTTCCAATAATGGCGATACGGGGCTCTCTGCATAATTGACGAATGCCGCAAAGCACTGGAGCAGGTAATCCCCCTTTTCCAGTTTTTCGAGGTCGACATGCAGGTCGTTTCGTTCAAATGATTTCTCAGTTCCAGCTAACCGGGCATCGTTCAGAGCCATCAAGGTGTCGCAATGACAATCGATCATCTTCATAGCTTTTCCTCCCCTGCAAACAGACTGCCGGCAGCATAGATGTTTTCAGCCAAATCGGCGCGGTAGTCTTTGGCACCCGGTTCCAGGCTATTGATGACCACTCCGCCGCTGCCTTCCAAGCCGGTGGAGTGGATATAGCGGCCGTCTCCCATATAGAGGGCGATATGCCCAGGGAAATAGAGCAGATCGCCCGGCAGTTTGTCCGCAAGCGGTATTTCCCGGATCGGAAAGCCTGGTTCGATGCTGGCGTCCCGATAAATCAGAGCGCCATGCAGCATGTAGCACATGGAAGTGAGACCGGAGCAATCCAATCCCAGCGTCGATTTCCCGCCCCAGCGGTATTGAACGCCCAAGTATTTCTTCGCCTCGTTCACGACACCGGCGCGGAAGCTTGCCTCATCCATAATGGCCGGTCGCTGAGGAAGCGCGGTTTCCCATAGTCCGCATTGGCTGAATAGCTTTTCCTGCAGGAACTGTTTGCGGATGTAGCCGCGCTGACCGTCCAATAAACTGATTTCCGCCCACGCTGTCCCGGTATCGAATCTATTCAGCTGCACCAGTGCGCCCTTCGGCAAGCTAATGAGGATCACGCCGTCTACGGAAGGCTCATTTGTGATATCTGCAAATGTGGCATCCACAGCGCAGAGCCGTTTTTCCTCCCGCGACTTCATCTCCCCCAAGTTTTTCCTGATCACGGCCTCAGCGCAGATATAACCGGGATAACCGTAATGGGTCAGGATCGGCAAATAACCATTTTGCTCCTCTCCAGTAAGGCGGACGCCCATGCCGTACAGCCCTTCATCCGCAATCGCGGTGAAGCTGCGTCCCTCCTTTACGATCTTCGTTCCGGGCAAAGTATAAATCGGAACGGTGGAACGGCTTATCAGCGCATAGTCCATCTATCGTTTCCTCCCTTTTTTATTCATAATGGATGCCGCTTATTTCACGACTCCGAGTTTCTTAAAGTGGGCCTTCGGAAAAGCGTTGATTCCGATGCCGTTCGCATCACCCATCTTGATTTTGCTCCCGCTGAACAGCGGACCGCCTTCATAAATATCCATCCTGCAAAGCGACGGCCCGTCCAGGTCGACCATCGTGATGATATTTTTGGCGGCTGCCAGATGGGCAGCTGCGCTGACCGAAATCTTGCTTTCCAGCATGCAGCCGATCATGCAATCGACTCCATAGGTTTCCGCAACAGCACAGATTTTGAGAGCCTCATGAATGCCGCCGGTCTTCATCAATTTGATGTTGATGAGATCGGCTGATTGAGTCTGGATGATGTGGAGCGCATCCTTCACGGAGAAGACGCTCTCGTCAGCCAATATCGGCGTTTGGACCTGTTGCGTAACAAATTTCAGGCCGGCCAAATCATGTGCGTTTACCGGCTGTTCCACCAACTCCGCTTGCATGTCCTTGTCTTCCAGCCAGCGGATGATGCGGACCGCCTCCTTGGGGCTCCACCCCTGATTGGCATCGACCCGGATGAGGATGTCCGGTCCTACTGCTTTGCGGATGGCCAGCAGGCTCTCCACATCCTTGATTCCACCCTTTCCGACCTTCACCTTCAGGATGCTGAAGCCGTCCTGGACGGCCTGCAGACTGTCACGCACCATCTCATCAACGGGATTGGCACTGATGGTCAGGTCCGTCTCGATTTTCCGTTTCGCCCCGCCCAATACTTTATACAAGGGTTGGCCGAGCGCTTTAGCGTACAGATCGTAGACAGCCATGTCGACGGCGGCTTTAGCCGATGTGTTCTTGACGATGCTGGCATGCAGCCTGCGCATGATGGAATCCAGATCGGAAATTTCCATCCCGATGATGCTCGGAGCGATGTATTGCATGATGGCTTCGCGGATGGAAGCCTTGGTTTCGCCGGTGATGACAGCAGTCGGCGGCGCCTCCCCATAACCGGAGGTGCCGTCATTGGTCACGATGCGGATCAGGATGTCATTCACGGCATCAACCGTGCGCAATGCTGTCTTGAATGGTGTCCGTAAAGGGATTGCCACTTCACCAATTTCAATTCTGTCGATTTTCATCATCAAAACCCCTCTCTTCGCCGGCAAGGTAGATCTCCAGCGTACTGTCTGACATGAAACGTTCAAAGCGGCAGACATCCGTTTCGTTCCCCAAAAAACACAGTACGAAGGGATTGCCTGCTGGCGGATACACGACTCCAACATCGTGCGTGATGCCAGCATCTTCGCCCGTTTTATGGGCGATTTTCGGAGTTGGTTGCATCGGCTTAAGATAGAACGGCAATTTGCTGTTCAGACGTTGGTTCGCCAGGATCGCCAGCATCTCCGCGCTCGCTTGGACGGAAACGATTTTGCCGCGATGCAGCCGTTCCAGCAGGTCGCCCGCTTCTTCGGCCGTAATGAGATTCTGGATGCCTTTTGCCGATTTCTCCCTATCGTACATTTTTCGGAGAAGGCCGGTTTTACTGTACCCCAACTGATGGATGGTCGTGTTGATGGCGGCGAACCCCAAAAGATCGATCAACACATTTGTGGCGGTATTGTCGCTCAAGATGATCATCAGTGTGACCAAGTCAATCAGAGTCACTTCGATGCCGTCATGGAGATAGGTCAGCGCACCGCAGGATGGCACCCGATCATGATCCCGGATGGCTATCTTTTGCTTCGGATCAAGGCTCTTTTCCTCGAAACGCCGGAACGCCTCCACCATGATGAACAGCTTGATGATGCTCGCCGCATGCATCGGTTCAACGCTGTTATAATTGAACGTATCCCCATCCACGAGATCCTTGTAGTAGCAGCTGATTTTCCCCGGCAAGCTTTCCAGCCGGGAAAGAAGATCGTCTTTTTGTGTTGGCTCCATTCCATCACTCCCTTGGTTCTATTTTACCAATAAAAACGGCAAGGCACCAACGGGACCGTAGTCCGCAGGGTGTCTTGCCGTCGCCTCCTCGGCTTTGCTGCTCCGCCTTAATGGCAGAGCGCTTCAGGACTGTCATTCCTCGATATAGGCATATTTATAGCTGTCCGGCCCAAACACAGGGATGAACAAATCCTTCACATCTTCCTTCAGCAGGTATGTCCCCGCGGACTGGTAGGTAGGTATCTGCACATAATGTTCACCGATGGCCGTTTGCTCGGCTTCCACAAGGTAATCCCAACGTGCTTCTTCGTCGTTATAGGCCGCTTTGGCGCTGTCGATCAGTTCATCCACATCCGCGAAAGAGTAATTGCCTCGATTTATGTCGGTGTGGAAACGTTCCACATAATTGACAGGATCGGCGAAATCGGCAATCCAGTTGGATGTTGCCATTTCATAAGTGCCGTTGCGCAGGCTGTCCTGCTTTACGCTGAATGGCACTTGGCGGATGGTGATCGTCAAGCCCGGCAAATTTGCCTGCATCTGGCTTTGGAAAAATTCAGCCATCTTCTTAGCATCTTCGGTATCAGACGTCATCAATTCCAAGGAAACCGACTCAACACCAAGTTCCGCTAGGCCCTCAGTCCAGGCCGCCTGCGCTTCTTCTATATTAAAGCTTGTCAAATCGCCGGCATCCTCGCGGAAATCGGCTCCCGTTGCCGGATTGGTTGCCAATCCGTTCGGCACATAGCCATAGATCGGAATCGAGCCGTTCTTGAGCACACTATCGGTGTATTCCGCGCTGTTTATGGCTTTTGTAAAGGCCTCACGGATGTTTTCGTTTGCCAGAGTGGCTACTTCCTGGTTCATTTCGATGAAGCTGGACGCCGTGTTCAATTGCGAATGGAAATCTGCATCTTCCTTGTGATCCGATACATACTCGCCTGATAAGGCCGCAAATTCAAGTTCATCCGCTTCATACAAATTTACGGCTGTCGAAGTCTCCTTAATGACCTGGACATCCACTTCTTCGAGCCGGACATTCTCTTCGTCCCAGTAGGAATCATTTTTCACAAATGTCCAGCTGCCGCCGACTGCCTGATCCCAGTCAGTCATCACGAAAGGACCATTATAGATCAGATGGTCCGAACCGGAACCGTAGGAATCGCCCTGCTCCTCCATATAGGCTTGATGCTGCGGAAAGAAGAATGGCATAGCCAGGATATCGAGAAAGTACGGGGCAGGCTGAACCAAGGTGACCTGAAGTTCTTTGTCACTGATGGATTCAACGGCCAGTTCGGCAGGATCCAATTCGCCTGCCATGATTTCGGTGGCATTTTGGATCAGGCCGTCATACATATAGGCATAGCCGGCCGCTACGATCGGATCGACCATTTTTTGCCAAGCATAAACAAAATCCGAGCTGGTAACCGGATCGCCATTCGACCAAACTGCATCATCGCGGATCGTGAACGTATAGACCAGACCGTCTTCGCTGATTTCCGGCATATCGGCAGCTGCCGCCGGGATGGCCTTACCGTCCAGATCCAGCGTGTACAGCCCTTCGAAGGCGTTGTTCATGGCCGTAAAACTTACCAAGTCTGTAGCTGCCGTAATATCCATCGACGGAATATCCGATGTTGCAGTCAGCCTAAGGACCTGTTCCGATACCGTTGCAGAAGATTCCCCGTCGCCTGCCGCACTTCCGCAGGCAACCATCAATCCAGCCAACGGTAAAACCATAAGTGACTGTAATCGTTTCTTGCTGTTTATCATAGCAATTCCCCTTTTCCATTTCCGCGCATCCTTTCAGACGAACGACCTATATTTCGGCAATATCGCTAGCATTATTAGAAATCGATTGCCATTTCTAATCATTTTATAATATTTAATCTGTCGTATCAAATCGATACTGACAAGAAATGTCACGTTTTTGGCAATAGGTACGATTAATATGCCTAAAGGCAATTGATAACAAATGATTCACAACCTGACAGAAAATTGTGTTATATTATTAAAAAAATAGAAAGCTGGTGACCTTATGGGAATGGAAACATCCGGCTCCGCAATGCGGTTCGGCAAATTGAAAAAAGGGGAGCGGAATCTGATCACTGATGTACCCGGAGTGAAGGTCGGCCATTTTACGCTCCATGAGGGAAAGTCGCATACCGGCATCACGTGCATCATCCCGGGCAGCGGCGATGTCTTCCATGACAAATGCCTTGCCGCCAGCCACGTCATCAACGGTTTCGGGAAAAGCGCCGGATTGGTCCAGATTGATGAATTGGGTACGCTCGAAACGCCGATTTTGCTCACCAACACCCTCTCGGTCGGGGATATGATGACCGGGTTGGTGAAGCATATGCTGGACAGCCATACCGACATTGGGCGGACCACTTCCACCGTAAACCCGATCGTGATGGAATGCAACGACGGCTTTCTGTCCGACATCCGCGCCATGGCCATAACGAAGGAGATGGTTCCGGAAGCCTTGGCGAAAGTTGACGGTGGTTTTTTTGAAGAAGGAGGTGTCGGTGCCGGGACCGGCATGTGCTGTTATTCCTTGAAAGGTGGCATCGGTTCAGCCTCCCGCATCCTTCCTTTGAACGGGAAAGAATATGTCCTTGGCACATTGCTCTTGAGCAATTTCGGCATCTTGGAGGATCTGATCATCCAAGGGAACCCGATAGGCGATCAGCTTTTTCAGCATTATCAGCAGTGCGATGCGACCGACCCAAAAAATAAAATCTCAAGCGACAGGCATGACCGCGGCAGCGCCATTGTTGTGATTGCGACAAATGCCCCATTTACGACCAAGCAATTGAAACGGCTGACCAAACGGGCCCAATCCGGATTGGCAAAAACCGGCTGCATTTCCGGCAACGGCAGCGGCGAAATCGTGCTGGCCTTCAGCAACGCCATCCGCATCCCACATTATCGGCAGGCGGAACCCTTCAAAATCACGTTCGACTACATCGCGGAAGATGATCTGGACATCGCTTTCCGGTCAGTCATCGATTGCGTGGAGGAATCGGTCATCAGCTCCCTCTTCCATGCCGAATCCTTGACCGGACTGGACGGTCACCACGTCTTTTCCCTCCCGGATGCGCTTGAGCATTTCGGCGTCAATTAAATAAAACGCCCAAGCTGCCAGCAGCGTTGTTACACTTAACTGGTCGCTTGAGCGTTCTTTTTTTGGTGCACAGGGCTGCGGCGGCGCCCCTTTAAAAATCATCAGCCCTGTTTTTTCTTTTGCTGCCTGCTGGTCAGGCGCACAACCAAATTACGCGGCACCAACTTCGACGAAAAAAGCGCTCCCTTCAGCAGCATCGTCGGGACGATGATTTTCTTGCGTTTATACATTTTGTCCAAGGCATAATGGACGCAGTATTCGGAGGTGATCCCTTTCAGATTGAACTTCACATCCGCCACCCGGTTGAACTCCGTATCGACCGGTCCTGGGCAGAGCGAGCCGACGTAAACGTTGCTCTTCTTCTCTTCTAGCTCTTCGGCGATTGCGGAAGTGAAGCTCGTGACGTAGGCCTTGGTCGCGTAATAGGTCGCCATATAAGGCCCGGCCGGCATCAGTCCGGCAACCGAAGCCACATTCAGGATGTAACCTTCGTCCCGTTTCAGCATATCCGGCAGAAATTTCTTGGTCAGGATGTGCACCGCCTTGATGTTCACGTCAATCATCTCCAGTTCCTTGTCGAGACTGGTCGTCGTGAAGGCGCCGAAATCCCCGAAGCCGGCGCAGTTGATCAGGATGGAAATCTTTCTGTCCTTCGTTTCCTCATACAAGCGGAAGCATTCCTCCGCCTTTGCCAAATCCGCGGTGATGATTTCGCTTTTGGTTGGCAACTGTTTGCTGATTTGGATGAGCCGATCCTCGCGCCTCGCAACCAGGATCAGATCGTACCCTTGTTTGCTCAGCTTTTTGGCGAACTCCTGGCCGATGCCGGAGCTTGCGCCTGTGATGAGCGCTAGTTTGTTTGTCATGATTTTTCCCTCGCGTTTCGTCAAAATGATTGCTGCCTTTAGCGTATCGCATTTGCGCGTCGAGGGCAATAATTAGGCATATCCGCGAAATGATATCAGTATATTTATAGGAGTAATTTAAAACAATTTTCGTATTATATCAGTAAGCATAAATAAAGGAGTGATATTTTGCGCCATCATAATGATTCTTATTTTAACGGAACGCTGTTGGAGTATTTCGGTATTATTCTTATCAGTTTTCTCGCAAGCTTTTTCACTTTTGGATTGGCTGCTCCTTGGGCTTTCTGTTATCGGGAAAGATGGGTCGCCAAGCATACCTACATAGAAGGACACCAGCTGCACTTTGTCGGCAAGGCGTTTGATCTGTGGCTTTCCTTGCTGAAATGGACTGTCTTTTCGATCCTGACTTTGGGACTGTATTCTTTTGTCGTGCCCATCCGCTTCCAGCAATGGCGCATCAAAAACACCTACGTTTATGGCTATTGGGACGAATACTACGCAACGGAATGAGCCTATCATCCATGAAAAAAAGCTCAAATGCCTCGGCTAGCTCCAGCCGGGATATTTGAGCTTTTTGTTGTTTCATACATGCATTCGTTTCTCCAACTCGCGCCATATCTCTCCGCCATGATAAAGAAGGATGATGACCAAGGTGACTGCGCTCATCATGACAGACAAGCTTGAAGGCAATGAATTCGTGACCCAATCCAAGGTCAGGAACAGCGCCGGCAACAGTCCCAGCAAGGCCGCCGTCAAAAGGTACAATACATAGTCACGGACTCCCAATTTGACGAGGCGCACGGCGATGTACAAGGATACGATCGCAAAACTGCAGATGATCGGAACGGCATAGGTTGTTGACCAGCCGCTCCATCCGGACAGATAATCCAAATAAATGCACAGGAGCGATAAGGAGACGATCAGATAAACAATGCCTTTTGCGATGTTCCGCCTTTTTCGGATCAGGATCAAAACCGAAAGCCACATGCTCATGATCCCGAACAGGGCGAGCTGAACATTTGCCATCCGTCCTATCCAGATCAGTTCGATCAGCAGAAAGGCGATGATCAGCACAAAAGAAGTCAAGGTCAAATATTTCCAGACAACCTCCTTATTGAACCGCAGCGGAATCTTAGGGTAGGGATCCGCCAGCACAGGTTCGGTGGCTTCATCCAAGGTCGTTTGGCACAAGGGACATTGTTCCCAGTCTCCCTTGATAGCCGCGTTGCAATGCGGACAGTGTCTCATCACCCTTCCACCTCCAAATCTTCACTGGTTACTTTGTTTGCCGCAACGGTGACGGCCACTCCCGCATCGGTCAATACCCTGACGAACTGTTCCTCGATCGTGGACTCGACAAAAGGAGAAGTGAAACTGACAGTCAGCTGTTCCCCGTGACTGATGGCGCAAAATTGCGGGCGGACGGCCGAAGTATGGAAATACATTTTCCCGATGTAGCTGTCGATCGGTTCAGGAAAGGAAACCTTGCCCAGATTGGAGATTGCGATCGTCAAATTCCGGTTGCTGATGTAATTGACGAGCTTCAGAACGAAGTCTTTTATCGGCCGGAATACCATCCGCGTGAAGGGGCTGTATTCAAAGGCAATCAGCGTCCTCAGCTTGTCCTCCAGACTTTCCGGCGTAATCTGTTGTTGAAACTGCTCCTTGAGCATGCGACCGATCGTGGCAAGATTATCCGCCTCTTGATTCTCATTTGTCGTATAGATCAGACGGGTCGTGCTGAAAAAATTTCTGGCAGAATTGGATGGGAAGAACTGCCTTAAATTGACGGGTACAGACACGGCCATAGCCGATCCAGGTTTAAAATCGGGACTGGCTCTGCGCACAGCCAGCATAAAAACTGCAGTCAGATACAAGGTCAAAGAAGTTTGTTGTTCGCGGGCCAAGGCAAGCACGTCCTTGACTGGCATTTCCAGCTCGATGACATGCGGCCGGTTATCCGGCGTCTTATTGCCGCGGAACTGATGCACCCGCTGCTTCTGCTTAGTTTCCTCAGACAAAGAGCCTTTTTGCGAGTGGCTTTTTCCAGTCAATTGGCTGACTTTCGCGACAGAGCGAATGGCGGATTGCGCCGCATCCGTAAAGTTCTGAGTCTTGCCCTTGCGGAAATAGTGCGCAAAGCTGTCCTCCAATTGGTGGTTCAAGCGATCATGCGCGGCGGCCTTCAGTCCTTCAAAGGCTTCAGGATGGCGCAACATGATGTAGGCCTTCAGCAGGTCTTCGAAAAACCAGAGCGCACCGGTTCCATCCGACAAGGCATGGAACAGCTCCAGGTGGATCCGATTTTGGTTATAGAAAACACGGAACAAAAGCTCTCTCCGGTCAAAATGATAGATCTGCGCACAAGGCGGCAACACGTCCTCTGTCACTTTCGGCTTCAGTTCGCTTTCTTCCAGATAGTACCAAAAAAATCCGCGCCGCAGCACACTGTGATACAGCACGTAATTCTCATAGACTTCATCAAGCGCCCGCTGCAGCAGCACCGGATCCACTTCATCCGTCAGTTCCGCGCTCATGCGGAAGACCTTCGTATCGCTGTTCGTCATGGCTGCCAAAAATATATTGGAGGCATTGTCCAAACGCACCCACTTTTTTCGGTTCACTGTTGCTCCCCCTTCCTCTCGTTTTGTCGAACAGTCCGCTTGGTCTATGCATTCAGAAACGTATTGATGACTTCGTAGGCTTCCACAACCGATTCGGCCGTCTTCGGATAGGTGATGAAGCCATGAACGATGCCGTCCACGCGATGGACCTGCACTTTGTTGCCGGCTTTCCGCAACGCTTCCGCGTAGGCTTCGCCTTCATCCCGCAATGGATCGAATTCGGCCGTAATCACCAATGTTTCCGGCTGGTCCGACAGATTTTCCGCCATCAAAGGTGCAACATACCCATTCTTGCGCAGCTCGGGATCAGGTTGGTACAGCGCCATGTATTCCTCCATTTTTTTTGCAGTCAGCCCATAATCATACCCGTTCGTGCGGATCGATTCGAACTGCGATGCTTCCGAATGATCCCAATTGGTGACAGGATACAGCAAAATCTGTTTGAGCGGAATCGCCTGGCCTCTATCGCGGAGCAGCAAAGAAACGGCTGCAGCCAGGTTGCCGCCCGCGGAATCGCCGATCAGGATCAAGTCGGTTTCATCTGATAGACCGCTCATTTCCAGATGCTTCAGCAACACTTCCGCCACCCGGTAACAATCGTAAAGACCGGCCGGATACGGATGCTCCGGAGCCAAACGATAATCGACGGAATAGACTGTCCTGCCGGTCAGATCCGCCATATTGATGCAGGCATTCGTATAAGTATCGATGTCACCGATGACCCACCCGCCGCCATGAAAAAAAAGCAACGGCTCTTTGTGCAGGCGCTCTTTCGGATAGAAGACCCGCACAGGGATATCATGGGAACGGTCTTCCGAATAGATTTTGTGGTCCATAATGATGTAGCCCTTCTTCGGCTTGGGAGCCAATATCTGCTGTACTTTGCGGACACGGGCATAGTCTTCCTGCATGTTGATTTTTGGAGACGACATCAACTTCAGCACAAATTTAAAAAATGGATTCATCCGATTGTCCTTCCTCTTACAGCTGTGGCTGTTCTGGTATGTTTCCTTCATTATAACACAGGACAGCGCCAGTCCCATATCACCGCGAACCTTTGAGAGACCTCCCTGCCAGAGTGTCTGGACGCACTTCCGGCTTGCAAATCCCGCGCTCTTTGTTATACTTGTTATATAACGAATGCGAGGTCAAAACTGTGAATAACCCTTTGAACGCGCAAAACGGAGAAATGAGAAAATAGGCGTAAACAAAGAAAGAAGGCGAACTTTTATGATGGCAGAACTGCAACCCTACTTACCCATCCTGATTCCATTGGTCGTGATCCAGATCATTTTGTTGATCACGGCGCTGATCCATCTGAACAAGCATCCCCAAGTAAAAATAGGCAGCAAAAATCTGTGGATCTTCCTCATCATCTTCCTGAACATCGTCGGTCCGGTCCTGTATTTCCTGATCGGAAGGGGCGATGAGTGATGGATATCCTCACAATCGCCGGCTTGGGGAAAACATTCGGGAGCCAACGCGTTCTCAATGACCTGTCCTTCTCCGTACCTGAAGGCTCGATCTACGGTTTCATCGGCAAAAACGGCTCCGGAAAAACGACGACCATGAAGATCATTTTGGGCTTGCTTCAGGCGGATTCCGGTGAAATCAGCGTTTGCGGTCAAAAAGTGCGTTACGGCGATACCCGGACGAACCGCTTCATCGGCTATCTGCCCGATGTCCCGGAATTCTACAGCTTCATGACTGCAAAGGAATATCTGCGGTTCTGCGGCGAAATCACCGGCATGCCGACCGCGCTTATCCGAACCAATATTGATGAACTGTTGGATCTGGTCGGGCTGGCAGATGTGAAAAAACGCATCGGCACCTTTTCCCGCGGCATGAAGCAGCGGCTGGGGATCGCCCAGGCTCTGCTGAACGAACCGCGATTGCTGATCTGCGACGAACCGACTTCGGCTCTGGATCCGATCGGCCGTAGGGAAATACTGGATATCCTGCTGAAAGTCAAGGAACGGACGACTGTGCTCTTTTCGACGCATGTGCTTACGGATGTGGAAGCCATCTGCGATCGGGTGGGCATCCTTGATAGAGGGAAAATTGTCCTGACCGGATCGGTATCCGAACTGAAAAACACGCACTCGAGACATTCATGCACGGTCACTTTCCGGACGCCGGCGGATACCGTTGCATTCCGGAAAGATCCGCGGATGAGTGCCCTGAATACAGTTTTGCATGCCAAAGATCTCTCCGTCACCCTCCACGCCGATGAGCCGGAACAGGCCATGGCGCTGATCATCCGGATTTTAGGTGAGACCGGACTGGTTCCGCTCCGCTTGGAAACAGCCGAACCCAAATTGGAGGATATCTTCCTGGAGGTGGTCCGATGAGAGCGTATCTTGCCTTCACCAAAAAGGAACTGACCGAGTATGTCCGCAACTTCAAGCTTTTTCTGGCGATCGCCTTGTTTGCGCTGTTGGGCGTCATGAATCCGTTGACGGCCAAATTTTTGCCTGATCTGC
Organism: Trichococcus sp.; assembly: GCF_055118575.1. Classification (NCBI taxonomy): domain Bacteria; kingdom Bacillati; phylum Bacillota; class Bacilli; order Lactobacillales; family Carnobacteriaceae; genus Trichococcus; species Trichococcus sp. Next base: position 108,020 of record NZ_JBSQPW010000003.1, read on the forward strand.
TGGGTAATTTTATGCCAGAAGGGATCACGATCCTGATTGCAGAGCCGACAAACCTCGATTCCTGGATCCAATTCTTCAAGAACGGCACCCAAACCGGCCTGTTCATCATCGTCATCCTCTTGAGCGGCATGATGGCGAAGGAATACGAAAAAGGCACGCTCATCAATATGGTTACGAAAGGTCTTCCGCGCCGGACCATCCTCTTTTCAAAATTCACCGGCGCGCTGCTGATTTGGACGATCAGCTTTTGGCTCTGTTTTTTCATCACTTTGGGGTACACGCTTTATTACTTTCCTGAAGGTACGACCGAAAACTTGTCGCTGTCCGTCATCAGCCTCTATCTGTTCGGTATCCTCTTGATCGCCGTTCTGCTGCTCGGAGCTGTTCTGTTCAAAAACGCCTACGGACCGCTGTTGTTCACCGGCGCCTTCCTGATGGTGCTGTTTTTATGGAATCTCTTCCCGGAAGCAGCCGAATGGAATCCATTGATGCTGACTTCACGCAACATGGACTTGTTGCAGGGGACGCTGCTGCTTGAGGACCTTCGGAATGCGCTGTTGGTAACGGGGCTGATGAGCGGATTGGCTCTGATTGTGGCGTTGCAGATCTTTAAAAAAGCGAAATTATAGTCAAAAACACGCAAAGCCGCAAGGAGAATCATCTCCTTGCGGCTTTGCGTGTTTCGTATGGATTCGAGTCCGGTTTCGTGGTTTTGTGCCGGCGAAGGCCGTGTTGTCGGATTACCCGAAAGAACCCGACAACCGGAACTCGCCGGAGCTGACGAACCCGCTGAGGATGTATTCGTCCTCTCAGCGCATCCTCCCCAACAGCAAATACAGGAAATAAGGCGCCCCAATTAGGGAAACGACGATACCTGTCGGAAAAGCTGTATCCATCACTGTGCGTCCGATCGCATCGGCGCCCAGCAGGATGCTGCTGCCGATCAGCAGAGCGATCCAACTGTAGCGTTCATGCCGTTTGCCGACCAGTTTTTTGGCGATGTGCGGGGACATCAGGCCAATAAAGCCGATGTTGCCCGTCAATGAAATTGCCGCTGAAGCAATGGCGACCGCACAAAGCAGCAGGATCATTTTTTCGTTCCGGAGCTTCAATCCCAGCGCAACAGCGGTCTCCTCCCCCAGCGCAAGCATGTTCAGCGTCTGTGCCTTCAGGAAAAGGATCCCCATCGCCAACAGCCAGCCTGGCAGGATCGTGAGCACGAACGGCCAGGTCGAGCCCCAAATGTTTCCCGACATCCAAGCGGTGATGAAGCTGACGTCGGTTCGGTCAGAGGAGGACATCAGCAGAACGATCAGCCCCGAAAAGGCGGAGGAGATCCCCGCTCCGATGACGACCAGTTGCATCGCATGCTGCTTGTGGCTGCGGCTGTAACTGAGCAGATAAACAGTGGTGGCCGCCACTAGCGCGCTCAAGAAAGCGACAAGAGGCAAGACAGCCGAAAACTGCAACATGCCTTCGCCCGCGAACAGATAGAAAATCGTCACACCCAGCCCGGCTCCGGAATTGATGCCCAGCAGTCCCGAATCGGCCAGGTCGTTGTTGCTCAGTGTCTGCAGAATGATGCCGGCTCCTGCCAGGCAGGCCCCGGCCATCGCCAACACCAGGGCCCTAGGCAAGCGGATCTGGTAAAATACGTAGTTTTCTTTGAAAGCCCCGTTCCCTGACAGCACCTGCAGGATGCGGTCCACCGGGAGCGAGGAATAACCCATGGACAAAGCGCCGAGGAAAGCCGCCACGAACAAAAGGATACAGAGCCACAATTTTTTCCGATAAGTCGGATTCCATTCATTGAACAGCTTTGATCCCCCCTTTTCTGGCGATCGCCACGTAGAAAGGCACGCCGATCACGGAAACGATCGCCACTACCGGAATTTCGAAGGGACTGACGATCGTGCGGCCGAAATAGTCAGCCATGATCATAAAGGTCCCGCCGACCGTGATGCACAACGGGATGATTTTGCGGTAATCCTGCCCGACCATTTTGCGCACGACATGTGGAATCATCAGACCGATCAGGGCCAGGTTGCCGGCGATGGCAACCGCGCTGCCCGCAAGCAAGGTGATCAACAGGATCAGGACAGTCCGGATCAGATTGGTCCGTTGCCCCATGCTGATGGCCGTTTCCTCGCCCAAACTCAGCACCGTCAACTGGCCGCTGAAGACGAGGCTCAAAAGCAACGCCAGTCCGACGACTGGTGTGATGCTCAAAATATTCCAGTCTACGCCCATCAGTCCGCCCGATGTCCACATCGAAACGTCTTTTGAGATGCGGAACCAGATCGCGATGCCGTCCGCGATGGCTTGGAAAAAGAACGAGACGGCCGCTCCGATCAGGATCAGATTCAACGGCGACTGCCCGCTCCTTGTCGCATTGCTGAGGCCGTAGACGAACAACATCGCCAAACCAGCTCCAATAAAACAGGCAACAGAAACGAGCAGATAGGAACTCTGCGGAGCCAAGGCATAGACCAAGGCCACCGCGATGTTGGCTCCGGAGGTCAGCCCCAAAAGCCCGGGATCGGCCAGCGGGTTCCGCGTCAGCGCCTGCATGATCGCTCCGGCTACAGCCAAGGAACTGCCCACGAAGAAGGCACCCAGTATGCGCGGAAAACGGATGCCCCTAAGGACAAGGTAATAATCTCCGCCGCCTTCCCCGATGATCGCCTCGATCAGGTCCGACCAATCGGTTTCCGCCGCTCCTGTGTAAAGCGCCAGAATCGCTGCCGCGATCACCAGTAGGATCGTGCCAGCCAGATAGATTCCGAAGGCATTTCGTTTCCGTTTAGTCACTGCAATCGTCCCCTCTTATTCCGCTAAAAAGGATTCCTCGAAGAAGTCCAGTTGGTAGTCCAACGATAGCGAATCATTGAAATAGAATGTCTCGGCATCTGCCACAAAAACTTGGTTGTTTTGCACAGCTGGAATATTCTGGAACCATTCGGCATCCAGGAAGCTCGATTCCGGATCGGTTGCAGCCAAACTCAGGATCAAGTAATCGCCGATGTAATCACCAAGCACTTCTTCCGAAATAGCATAATAGCCTGCATCCAGTGCGCTCTCTTTGACCGTTTCAGGCATATTCAGGCCCATTTCTTGATAAAGGATTTCCGTGCCGCGTGCCCAATTATCGCCGAAAATGTACATCTGTTTTTCGAAGTTCTCGGCAACCGTAACTGTTGCATCTTCGCCGATTGCTGCCTTGATTTCTTCTCCAACAACCTGCGCTTCGGTCTGGAATTCCTCCACCCACGCGACAGCTTCTTCTTCCTTGTTGACTACTTTCCCGATTTCCACAATCTGATCCAAATAGGAGAGTTCTCCGTATGTGAATAATACCGTAGGCGCGATTTCCGACAATTGGTCAGCATTTTCGATGTTGTCCAAGCCGATGATCAGATCCGGCTCCAATTCGAGGATCTTTTCCACTTCGGCATTCGATACGACTGCGACTCCGCTGAGCCCTTCACTGAAATTCGGGTTGCCGGCAGACCAAGCGTCCACGCCGACGATGTTGACATCGAAGTTGATGAGGTCACCCGCGTAGGAAGAAAGCACCACTACCCGTTCCGGATCGGCCGGAACCGCGATTTCCTCGCCGTCGACTGTTGTGTAAGTCACTGTTTCCGTCTCAGTTGCCGCGCTTTCGCTCGTTTCATCAGATGTATCCGTTGCGGAGCAGGCTCCCAGGATCAATCCGGCACTCAATAGCATTGTCAGTGATAGCTTATTCATTTTTTTCATATTCATTCTCCTTTTTTATCAGTTCATACCCGATGATGACGGGTTTTTTTGTCTTTTCGTCCGGCTGGATGGTCGGACGGATGTTGAAGATGGACGCGATATTCGCTTCGGTGACGACTTCCTCCGCTCCACCTTGGCAGACGACTTTTCCGTCCGCAAGCGCAACGATATGGTCGGAATAGAGCGAAGCCTGATTGATGTCATGCAGCACCATTACAATCGTATAGCCTTCCTCTTCGTTGAGTTTCTTCAGCAGTTCCAAAATCTCCAGCTGGTAACTGATGTCCAGATAGGTCGTCGGTTCATCCAAAAAGATGATGTCCGTCTTCTGTGCCAACGCCATCGCCAGCCAGACCCGTTGCCGCTGCCCACCCGACAGTTCATCGATGAAACGGTAGCGCAACTCGTCGATTTGGGTCTTCTTGATCGCCCAATCAATGATTTCCTTGTCCTCGCTGCCCAGTCCCCTTAAGCCTTTCCGATGCGGGAAGCGGCCGTAAGAGACGATTTCTTCCACAGTGATGCCGGACAGGTTTTCCTGACGCTGCAGCAAAATCGCGATCCGTTTCGCCAACCGTTTCGTATCCATCGTAAAAATTGAAACCCCGTCCAACAGAATGTCGCCGCTTGAGCAAGTCAGGATGCGCGACATCGCCTTCAACAAGGTCGACTTGCCGCACCCGTTCGGCCCGATGATCGTCGTGATTTTTTGCGGCTCGATAGTGACTGAGATATTTTTCACAATGATCTGCTTGTCGTATTTGATTTGCACCTCCTCAACTTTCAGGCTGCACATGCCTTCATTCCCCTTTCTATATCCTTGCTGATGCGATCCGTTTGTGAATCGCTCTTGACATTTCCGAATAAAAATTATTTAATTGATAATGAGAATCATTCTCATTTATAATTTATTCTATTATCATTCATAACAACCAATTAGTCAACAGAAATTGAGGTGGTCTTTTGAACGAAGTATATGACGTAACGATAATCGGTGGCGGCCCTTCCGGTCTCTACAGTGCTTTTTACAGCGGGTTGCGCAATCTGAAGACGAAAGTGATCGAATCGCAGTCCGTTCTCGGCGGCAAAGTCAATCTTTACCCGGACAAAATCTTGTGGGATGTCGGCGGTCTGACGCCGATCACCGGCAAAAAGTTCCTTTCCAATTGCATTACGCAAGGACTGACCTTCCATCCAACCGTCTGCCTGAATACCGAAGTCAGCCAGATCACCAAAACGGCAGGCATTTTCGATATTCGCGCCAGCAACGGCGACCATCATTACACGAAAGCGGTGATTCTGGCGTACGGCAGTGGGATCATCACGCCAAACAAGCTGGATATCGCCGGTGCTGAGCAATTTGAACGGACCAACCTGCATTACATCCCGAATAGCCTGCATGCATTCCGAAACAAGAACGTTTTCCTTTCGGGAGGCGGAAACACAGCCATCGAACAGGCGAACGAACTGTTGGCCATCGCTGACGGTGTGACGTTGGCATGCCGCAGCAATGAACTGCGCGCGCATGAGCACAGTGTAGAGACTTTCCGCAACAACGGCGGAAAGCTGCTGCTGGAAACAAAGATCCGCTCCTTCCGCTCCAACCGCCAAGGCGAAATCGAAGCTTTGACCTTAACCGTCGCCGGGGAGGACCGTACTGTCGCTGCGGATGCGGTCATCGTCAATCACGGCTTCGCCAGCAAACAGGCCATCGCTTTTGGGGATACGTTGAGGCTCCAGTTCAACGAGCATAATTTCATCGAAGGCAGCCCCGACAGCACGCTGGGGTGCGCCGGCATTTTCGCGGCCGGGGACGCCATCGCCTATACAGGCAAAATCAATCTGTTGGTCGGCGCCTTCCAGGACGCCGTCAACGCTGTCAACAGCGCCAAACAATACCTGAACCCGACCGCCGAAAAACAGGCGATGGTGTCTTCGCACAACGAAGCCTTCGCAGAGAAGAATAAACAGTATAGTCTGTAGATTTGTAGATTTGTAGATTTGTAGATTTGTAGATTTGTAGATTTGTAGATTTGTAGATTTGTAGATTTGTAGATTTGTAGATTTGTAGAAAAGCAGCCGGCGGGGCGTCCCATCGGCTGCTTGCTGTTTTTACTTGTGGTTGTCGGATTCTTTCCGGTTATCCGACAACCACCGACACATTTGCTTTCCGGTTGTCGGATTCTTTCCGGTTATCCGACAACTACCGACACATTTGC
>NZ_JBSQPW010000004.1:0-94216 GCF_055118575.1 Trichococcus sp.
TAGATACCCCTTATACTTTTGGTTTGGTTGCTAACAAGTATATCGTATCTACATGATTTTTTCGTTTATTTCCTTATGCATTTCATTTTACAATTTACCGATATATAAAAATAAGTTAAAATGCACGAATTTTCTTGACCTGAAGGCGTCTATGCCTTAAGCTATGACTTAATGAGAATGGTTCTCAATTAGTGGTGGGAAATTACTGAATCTGAAGGAATGGAGGGGACGATTTTGACGAATGTAAGGGATTTGCCGATCGGTGTATCGGCAATTGTGAACAAAATAACAGGCCAAGGTGCTACCCGCAGAAGGCTGATGGACATGGGAATCACGAAAGGCACTGCCATTTATGTCAGAAAAGTCGCTCCATTGGGAGATCCTATCCAAGTGATGGTGCGTGGATATGAATTATCGATACGCAAAAAAGATGCCGAGATGATCGAAGTTACGTTCGGGGAGGAAAAATGATGGGGAAAACCATAGCACTGGTCGGAAATCCCAACAGCGGGAAAACGACCTTATTCAACCATTTGACAGGTTCCACCCAACGTGTCGGCAACTGGCCTGGGGTGACAGTCGAACAGAAGGCCGGGACTTTGCTGCATGACGGCGAGACACAGGTCATCGATCTGCCCGGCATCTATTCGTTATCCCCTTATACAATTGAGGAAATCGTCACGCGCGATTATCTGACGCTGGATGCGCCAGATCTGATCATCAATATCGTCGATGCCTCCAACCTGGAGCGGAACCTTTACCTGACGACCCAATTGATGGAATTGCACCTGCCGATCGTGGTCGTCCTGAACATGATGGACATCGTCGAAAAAAGGGGCGATCGACTGGACGTTGCTGGCTTGTCGCGCGCGTTCGGTATGCCGTTCGTGACGATTTCGGCTCTGAAGGAAAGCGGATTGGAAGAGTTGTTCAAGGCCATCGCTGAACCTACATCTGTAGTAGAACCGATTACGTACAGTATCGTCGTGGAAAGCATCCTTGATACGATCGAAGAGATTATTGCGCCATTGGTTCCGAAAAAATTGCGGTGCTATTACAGCATCAGGCTTTTCGAAAGGGACGGACAAACGAGCGGAAAGCTTGCGGTTTCTGAGGAAGGACTGGCTGTCATAGAAGGGCTGCTCAGCCGTTATGAAACGGAATTGGACGACGATTCCGAAGCGATCTTGATCAATGAACGCTATAAATTCGTTACAAAAATTACCCGGCAAGTGCTCGTGAAGAATAGCGACAAAGCGTCTTTCTCGGTGCTGATCGATCACATCGTAACGAACCGTTGGCTTGGGCTACCGATTTTTGTCCTGATCATGTATGCAGTCTACTACTTCGCCATCACGACGGTAGGGACTTGGGGGACCGATTGGGTCAACGATGTGTTGTTCGGGAGCATTGTGCCAGGAGCCGTTCAAAGTTTCTTCGACAGCATCGATATCCATCCTGCAGTCAGCAGCCTTGTGATCGATGGCGCCATCGGAGGGGTTGGGGCAGTGTTGGGCTTCTTGCCGCAAATGGCCGCTTTGTTCCTCTGCTTGACCTTGTTGGAGGACAGCGGATACATGGCCCGGGTCGCCTTCGTGATGGACAGGGTTTTCCGCGGCTTCGGCTTGTCGGGTAAATCGTTCATTCCGTTGCTGATCGGTTCCGGCTGTTCGGTCCCGGGCATCCAGGCTTCCCGGACGATCGAGAATCTGCAGGACCGCCGCATGACGATCCTGACAACTTCTTTCATCCCGTGTGGAGCGAAACTGCCGGTCATCGCCCTGATCGCCAATGCCATCTTTGGCGGCGCATCTTGGGTTGCTTTGTCGATGTACCTGTTGGGGATTGCGACGGTCATCTTTTCCGGCGTGCTGCTGCGTAAAACAGCCATTTTTTCCGGGGAAGCATCGCCATTCGTCATGGAATTACCCATGTATCACTGGCCACAGTGGAAAAGTATTTTCCGCGCGGTTGCCACCCGCTGCATGGCTTTCGTGAAAAATGCGGGGACTGTCATTTTCCTCAGCTCTAGTTTCATCTGGTTTTTATCTTCTTTCAATTGGCAGCTGCGGATGACTGCCGAAAGCGATCAAAGCATCTTGGCTCAGATCGGCGGTGTGGTTGCTGTTTTCTTCGCACCCTTGGGCTTCGGGTCCTGGCAAGCGACAGTTGCGACCATCCAAGGGCTGATCGCAAAGGAAAATGTTGTAGGCACATTTGGTGTCCTGATGGGGGCGACCGGTTCGGAAACCGAGGTGGCCGCCGCGTTCAGTACGCTGTTCAATCCGGTCAGTGCGGTAGCGTTCCTCGTCTTCAATATGATCTGTATGCCTTGTTTCGCGGCTGTCGGAGCGATGCGCACTGAATTCGGCAGCGCCAAATGGACGCTTTTCGGTGTCTTGTATCAGACGACTTTGGCTTATGTTTTGGCCTTCATCATCAACCAGCTTGGCTCAGTAATCGTGTTGGGTACGCCTTTCGGAGCAGGAGCCAGCATAGCTTCTGCAGTAGCGGCGATATTGGTGTTCCTGGTTGTAAGGCCCGCGCCTAAAACAGCTTCACCGATGTGGGGCAGTTTGGCGAAGCCGATGATCAAATAGGGAGAGGAGGAGTAAGTGATGAATATGCAATCTTGGATCGTTTTGTTGTTGTTTATGAGCCTGATGGGTTACATCTTATTCCGCCAGATCCGTTTGATCGCGAGCGGAAGAAAAAAATGCAACGCCTGCACTGTAACGGTTTGTCCGATGAATGAGCCTGCTTCGGTAGAAGCGGAGGCTGATTGTATTGCCGGTACAGCATTGATGGTGCAATTTGGTGTTGTGAAAGAGGGCGCGACGGCAGAAAAGCACTGCCCGACCTCCCAAATCATCAAAGACTAATAGGAGCAGCAAAAAAGTCGGTGACTCAATCGTTTTTTGATTGAGTCACCGACTTTTTGCCTGAAGAAATAGCGGTATCTCCGGCGTAGAGTGCGTTCATCGGACAAAAGCTGCGAACACAGGAGTATAATGAAGACGAACAGGAAAAGTGTCCGAATTTCCGAACCGGAAAGCGTCAGCGGAAAAGGTGAGGTGGGCACCATCGTCAAATCGAGCTATTCCATGATGGGAATCCATTTCCCAATCATCATCGAAGTAACGGAGAGCCAGCTAACAGATGAGGGCGCAATCTGGAAAGGGAACATCACCGGGAGTTTTCCGACCGAGCAAACCAGCCGCTACGTCGCCAAAGATAACGGAACGGAGTTGACGTTTGATATCGACAGCGTCCCGCCTGAAACCTTATTCACGAAAATCCTCGACAAACTCGTAACGGATAAGATGGAAGAAAACTCAACCCAGCATACACTGGAAAACATCAAAGCCATCTGTGAATCAGCGCAGTAAAAAGAGACAAGCTATCACTGATGAATCAAACCCGAATGGCTAGCATTTTTTTTCGGATGTTCACTATTCGGGTTATTTTTGTCCAATCAGCATGAAAGATAAAGATGGCGTGCTATAATATTCCATATTGTCCTATGAGTTTTGCAGTGGGGTAACAGCTTTGACGGAAGTGAACGGAATCAGAATCTTAATAAGGGGTACTAAACAGATGAATTATTGCATGGAATGCGGAACAGAACTGGAAGCGAAACATCTGGAAAATGAAGGAAATATCCCTTATTGCAATAGTTGTGAGGGGTATCGATTCCCAGTGTTCAACACGGCAGTAAGCATGGTCATATTGAACAAGGAGCAAAACAAAATTTTGTTGATCAAGCAATATGGCAGAACGGATTATATTCTCTGTGCGGGATACGTCAACAAAGGTGAAGACGCAGAACAGGCAGCCGCTCGTGAAATCGCCGAAGAGCTCGGGCTGCAAACAGTTGGATTGCGCTACAATAAAAGTGAATATTTCGAAGGAAGTAATACGCTGATGCTGAATTTTTCCTGCATCGTCGCGAGCGAGTGCCTCGCTGGCATGACGGATGAAGTGGATCAGGCGGAATGGTTTTCCATCGAAGCTGCGCAGGCTAACATCAAAAAAGACAGTTTGGCTCAACGCTTCCTGGAAAACTACTTGGAAAAAAGCCACGGGTTATAGTCATTTACTGCTTTGAAGATTTCTAAGCAGCAGGGTTCAGATAGTTATTTTGTAAACAAAAAAGTTTCGGTTTTTGACGTTCAAAACCGAAACTTTTTTTGTTTTGTTGTGTAGGTAAGTCTAAACTTGATGAAACCTGCAAGAGTGCCAATCAAGGTTTTAAGCTTAGCTGATTTAAAAATTACTCAGTGACTTTTTCAGCTTCTTCGGTTGGAGCTTCTTCCTCTTTTGCTATTTCTGCAGCAGGTGCTGCTAAGATGACGACTGCTGCTTCTGGATCCGTAAGGACCGAAACACCGGCATCGACTTTGATATCGGCAACCGCTAGCGTATCACCAATGGTCATTTCATTCACAGCGATTTGGAATTCGGTTGGAACGTGCGTCGCATCGGTTTCAATTTCCAATTCGTTCAAAGTTTGGGTCAAGACACCTTCTTTGACGTCTTCGCTGCCGACTAAGTGAATCGGAACTGTCATCGTCAATTTTTGACCTTTTGTGATCACTTGCAATGCCACGTTTTGGATCTGGTTCTTCAGGGAAGCCTGTTGGATGTCCTTGACGATGACTTGCGTCGTTTTCCCGCCGGATAGGCTGACTTCGAATATCGCGTTTTTGCCTAGTTGCTTGAGCACCTCGTCAAAATCTTTTGCGTCAAGTAATACTGGAGTGGCTTCAAAATCTTTACCATAGATGACTGCAGTGAGTTTCTTGTCCATGCGTGCACGCTTCGCTGCAGATGTCCCAACTTTTTCGCGTTTCTCTACTTGTAATTTCATGTGTTTTCCTCCTGAAAGGTTACTTGTACTGCCTTGGATTTGAGCTGGCTATAAATAATATAACGTCAGCAAATGGATAGTACCTCTATACCTTACCGCAAATCCGGAACGATTGCCAACGATAAGCCTTTTGCTGCTTTGATACATTGCTGAATCACGGATAAAACCACTGAAAGTAACGGGTATTTCCGCGAATTCCGGTTAACGGAGGCTTCGCCGGAGAACAAGCCTAAATTTACCGGTGTCCTACGGCGAGTGGAGCCCCGCCGGAGCTGCGGACGGATTCCGGCGCTGTCCTCCGACGAGCGGTCACCACCAACTGGCAGAGAGGCTGAAGCTGTGTCGGATGAACAAAAACAGGAAGTGCTGTCTCGGCTAGAGGCAGCACTTCCTGTGCCTTATTGTGCGTACAAATAGGTCATAACAGCTGATCCGACTGCTTCGAAGACTGGTGTGGCGTCATCGGTTGCGTCCTGCCAGCCATCCGTCAAGACGGCCACGATATAATTCTGGCCGTCCATCGACAGGATGCCCGCATCATGGGATACGTCAGTCAACAAGCCGGTTTTATGGGCAAAGCTTACTTCATCATTCAGTCCTGTGTTCAATGCATAGACAAGTTGCTGATCGCCCAACAGTCCCAGAAAGTAAGCGGTGCTGGATTCTGAGAGTAATTCGCCATCCAACAGGCGTTCCAACAAGAAGGCCACTTCGGCGGGGGTTGTCTCCAAATCGCCGTTGTAATAAACGCCGTCGGATTCCAAGTAAGGGTTAAAACTCGTTGAGACGAATCCCTGATCATGGATGAAGGTTTCGATGTTTTCCCATCCAATCAAATAGGCGAGTTCTTTGGCCGTTTCATTTGCCGAAACGGTGATGGTGCTGGTCAGATAAGCATCTATGGTTGCACCGTCAGCCATTTGATCTTCCAATGAGAGACTGCCGGCATCGACTTGCGTGAGGATGGCATACGTCAAAAATAGTTTGTAGAGGCTTGCGCTGGTGAAGACGCGTGATTCATTGGTCGTAATGGTTTCTCCAGTCTGCTCGTTGATGAGGACAAAACCAAGCTGATCAGGATAAGCTGTGTTCAGCTCTGCCACATCTGCCGCTAAGTCTTCGCCGGATTCGGATAAAATCGTACTGCTCTGGAGAATCGCATTGGCTTCAGCCAGACTATCCTGATCTACTACTCCCTGAACTTCTTCATCAAGCGGGTTTGCGACATCTGTCATCAATGTCTGCGCAGATGCGGAACTTTCTCCTTCTTGGGAATTGCCTAAGTCCCACAGAAGGAGTGTGACGCAGCCTACAAGGAAAAGGGTGGACAGGAAAAGCGCATATTTTTTCTTCAATTTTTTTCTTTTTTTCATTTCAAATCCCTCGTTTATCGCTAATGAATGGTGTTGAGCTGTGCCTTATTTTACGGATGCACCGGATACGGGCATGGAATTACCGCCTATGGATCCGCCCATCTGTCCGCCGCTCGCTTCAGTCGTTGCGCTGATTTCAAAGGTGGAGGATCCGCCGCTGAAGGACGAATCTTCATAAATGCCGGTAGTGGAGTCGCCGGAAACCGTGCCGCCGGTCGTGATCGTGTACGCAGAGCCGTTGACCAAGTCAGGGCTGGAGAATACTAGGGATTGGGCGGTTGTCGAGGCTTCAAAGGTCAGGATTACTTCTCCATCTGGACCTGTGATCTGGATGGCCTCATCCGCCGACAGCGGAAGCGAAGAAGTGAACAGGAAGCTTTGTGCGGAGCTTGAAGAAGGAGTCATCGCCATTCCGGAGCTGCCGACCCCAATCAGGGTGCCGCCATTGATGTTGAAGGTGCTGTCGTAATCCAAAGTTCCGTTCATACTGTCGGTCGGGCCGTTGACGATTACAGTGCCATCGTTCATTTCGATGCTTCCGTTGCTGTCGAGGCCGTCACCGCTCGCATTCACGACCAGTGTACCGCCGTTGATGGTCACGAGTCCTGCACCTTCAGCAGTGGAAGAAAAGGTGTTTTCGCCAGGGCGTCCGCTCACGGCTGACGCATCGTTTCCACCTGCAGCATTGAGGCCGTCATCTGAGGATGTCAAAGTGATGTCCCCGCCGTTCAGCGTGATTTCGGTCGCTTCGATGCCTTCATAACTTTGGTTGATGTTAATGGTTCCTTCATCGATTCTCAAAGAATTATCGGCATGAATACCATCGTCCCCTGATGCGATTGTAAAGTCGCCGCCTGTGATTTGGATCGTATCATTCGTATGGATGGAATCATCGGATGTGTCCAATAAGAAAGTACCGCCGGAAATCGCTATTGAACCTGTCGCTTTCAACCCTTTGGCACTGGTTGTTTCCTCAGTGGTAGTGGTTGCTTCTTCAGTAGGAGCTGCCCAAGTTCCCCATGCCTCGCTCGCTGTACTGCTGTTCGCACTGCCGCCGCCGGTTGTGATCGTGAAGTCGCCTCCAAGGATCTGCAGGTCGGTTGCGGCTTGGATACCGTCAGAAGCTGCAGTGATTGCAAAGGTTCCGGATTCGATCGTCAAGGTACCTTTGCCTTCTTCCTCCTCATTTGTGGACTGCAGTCCGTCGCCTCCAGCATCAATTGTGTAGGTACCAGAACTGATGAAGAGCGAATCGCTACCTTTGATGGCATCGCCGACAGAAGTGATCTCATAGGTTCCTTCTGCGATGGTCACATCATCCTTGCCTTTGATGCCATGGGCATAATTGGCATCGATGACCAACGTTCCCGTTCCGTTCAGGATGAGGTCGGATTTGCTGAACAGAGTCGCGTTCGGCTCATCTTCGCTGTCTTCGAAGGTATAGGTTTCTCCGTCGCTCAGCGTATTGATCGTTCCTTCAGCAAGTGTAATGGTCGCAGAGTTGGCGCTCTTGACGAAGATGGCGGCTCCTGTGGAATTCGTGATGGTAGCCCCGTCGAGAACGATTTGGACATCAGCTTCATCGGCTGTTTCGACACGGACTTGTCCGTCGCTCAAGGTTCCGGACAAAATATACGTACCTGGCTGGGTGATGGTCAGGATCGAACCGTCTGCAGTTGCACCGGAGCCATCGACTGTGATCGCTTGATCGGAAAAACTGACAGCAGTACTGTTGCTTTCTGAATAGCTGGAATCTGATACGAGGGAGGATGCAACGGTAGCCTCTATGGTTGAGCCGTCACTGGATGCTGTAGTGGTGCTTGCTTCAGTCGAGCAAGCGGTCAATAAGGCAAGGGTGCCTGACAAGGCGAGCATTTGATTCAGAGGTTTATTCTTTAGGTTTATTATAGTATTTTTCATGGTTTTTTTCTCCTATTCGCTTTTGTTTTTTAGTTCCTGTTTATTGTCAGTAGGTGGTTTCAGAACGGAACGAACCCGTTCAGCTTTTCTTATCCGGCTTGGTTGCCGTTGTAGCTTACCAACGTGGCGTTCTGGACGCCTTCGATGGCGCTCAATTCGTTCATGAAGCTCGTTTCGTTGTTTTTTACTTTAACTTCATAGATCAATTCCGGTTGGCCGTCCGTGATGCTCTTGGATTTTACGATGACTTTTCCGAAACGGTTTTTGATGATTTCGGTTGCCTGCAACTCGGCATTTTCATTCTCAAGCTGGAGCATCAAAATGTAAGGTGCCGATGAATCGACTTTTCCTGTCAGAACGAGCAGGATGACTGTTATGAAGAGTGAGCCCAGGAAGGCCAAGGAATACAAGCCAGCGCCCAGGATGATGCCGACGCTGATTGACCAGAAAAGGAACACCAGATCAAGAGGCTCCTTGATGGCGGTACGGAAGCGGACGATGGAAAGAGCACCGACCATCCCCAGGGAAAGGACTACGTTCGAGGTCACAGCCAAGATGACGAAAGTGGTCAGAACCGTCAGCAGCACCAAAGAGGTATTGAAGGGTTTTGAATACATAACGCCGGCATAAGTTTTTTTATAGATGAAGAAGATGAACAGGCCGATGAAGAGGGCCGATAGCAGGGAAACGGCAGCTGCCGCGATGGAAAAATCGGACGTTTCCTCCAAAAAACTGTTTTTTAAGATGTCTGTAAATGTTGTCATTTCAATATTCCTCCTGGATATGTTTTAAAATAATATTTTTTTCTTAATATGATGGCCAGCTTCAAGGGTAAGCCGTGAAGCTTTTCTTATATTTGGTTTAAGTGTCTTCCGATGACGTATTTGGAATGCGAGGTGCTGGTTGTTTCTTCTGTCTGCACCAGGCTTTGAATCCATTCCGGCAGATAGTTGTCGAATTTGACTTCGAGCACACAGTCGATTCCGGGCTCCCTTATGCCGATACGTCCATCATGGAAGAAAGAGGATACCTGGGTGCTGGCGTGCATATCAAAATCCAAGGTGATGCGTGTATTGCCGGGGCCATAGGCGAAGGCTTCCCGTTCGTAGGTGATGATCACTTTCGGTTCCATGCATTGGCTTTTGCACTTCGCGTAGAACTCCTGGAGCAGGGGATGCGTCGCTTCAGCCAGACAGTCATATTTTTTTTGGATGAGTTGATCGGCCATTTCTTTCGTGATGCAGGCACTTTGTTTGTATCCGACTGCGCCATCCTTGACTTTTTTTTCGAGACGGATAAAGGATGAATCATTGTTGTAGTAACGAATACGGAATTTTTCGCGGTAGCTTTGGCCATCTTCCTTCTCCCAGTAAGCATCGTCATAAATCGTGTCAAAATAGAGACTCCTGATGCTGTAACTGTTGCCTACTGAATTCTCGTCATGCTTCAGGAACTTTCGCAATCGGCTTGTGAGGATGACTTTATTCTTTTGGGAAATTTCGTGTTTGAATTCATTTCGGTAGCAGATTTCGCTCATAACGCTCGACCTCGTTTCTTGTTTGTTGTTTTACTTGATGTCCTTATTCTATGCCGATTCTGGTAACAATTCTCCGTAAACAGGGCAGAGAGTTGTTGCAAAAATGGAGCAAAGTGAGCGTAAAGATGCGTAAAGATGCCTAAAGATTCGAAAAGCTGAAAGAATGCCACTTCCAACCGCAAAAAAAGACTGAAACGCTGGTCTATAGGGCGGTCAGCGTTTCAGTCTTGGGATCGCATATTCAATTAGCGGGTTGTTGCGGCAGGATGATCGTGAAAGTCGTGCCTTTCGTGGAGGACATGACTTCTATGCGCCCGCCGTAGGACTGCACAATCGATTGGACGATGGAAAGTCCGATGCCATGCACGCCTTTATTGCCTTTGTAGAAGCGGTCGAAAATATGAGGCAGGTCAGCCTTTGAAATCGGTTCGCCATCATTGTGGATGGTGATCATGATCCGGTTGTCTATCTCTTTGCAACCCAGACGGATGATGCCTTTAGCGTAACGCAAGGCATTGGAGATAAGATTCTGGAAGGCTCGTTCAAAATCCTTCTCGTCATAATGGAACAGGACCGGTTTTTTCTGGAAATCGAAGAGCACCTGCAGATTTTTTTGATCGCTGACGCTAGCGTAGCGTTCAGCAGTGTAGGCCAAGGTCTCGCGGATATCATTTGTGGCCACCAAGCGGTCCGTGGAACGGGTCTCCAGTCGCGACAAGTAAAGGATATCCTCCACGAGTGTGCCCAGTTTGTCGGTCTCGTTTTTGATGGCGATGGCGCCTTTTTTGTCATCGATGATGCCGACTTCTATGCCTTCCGCATTGGTCTTGATGATCTGCAACGGAGTCCGCAGTTCATGGGAAGCATTCTGGAAGAATGTGCGTTGATCGGCGTCGTACAGCTTGAGCTTTTTGGTGGTTTCGTTCATGGTTGTCTTGAGTTCATGGAGCTCCAGGTCGACGAACTCCTCATCGATTGTCTGATAGTTTCCTTCTCCGATTTCATTTGCGAACAGCGCCAACGTCTGCAAAGGCTTCGTGATCCTTGAAACGATCAGGTAGGTGATAGTGGCAATGGTCACCAATCCAATCAGCATGATGATCAAAAGGATTTGATTCAGGTTCTGCTCGAAGACAAACAGATCGGACATGTTCAGGAAGAATACTGCGTAGGTCCCTTCTTCCTCGGCATTGGGCGCAATCGAGTAGTAGTAAAGGTTGTCATCCAATTCCAACTTCCCGTCGGCTGTCAATGCCAACGTGATGTCGGAATTTTCCAGTCCGGAAACGAAATTCGTCAAAGCATCATCATCACTGAAACCCGTATCCTGAATCTGCGGGAACAGGATTTCGAAATCTTCGGATATGATCGTTTTCTGGACACTGGATGCGAAGGCCGTATGCGGCTCCGGATTTTTGTCCCGCGGCTCATCGATAGCCGTTGTATCCGATCCAGCCGGGTCCGGTTCTAATTTTTTGTCTTCATCGAAAGGCCGTTCGATATAATTTTGCCTCGCTTCGGCTAACAAGGAGTCGGCCGTCGTTTCGATGTACTGGGTAAAGAAAAAATTAAAAACCAGGTAAATGAAGGCGAAGACAGCCGCCAGCAGCAACGTGATAGTCGTCAGGAGCCGAATCTTCAAACTTTTTTTCGAAGTCTTCATCTTCATTCTGCAGACGACTCCTTCACGGTAAATCCGAATCCCCAAACAGTCTCGATCTCAACTGTTGAGCCGGCCAGTTTTTTGCGCAGGCGCCGGACTGTATCGTCGCAAGCACGCGTCTCGATATCCTTGCCATAGCCCCAGATCGAATCCAAAAGCTCGTCCCTGGAAACGGCACGATTTTTGTTTTCTATCAGATAGACGAACACATTGTATTCATTCGGTGTCAGGTTAAGAGGGAGTCCATTTTGTTTAACGGACATGGCAGCCAGATCGATTTCGATATCTCCAATCTGTAATAGTGCTTCTTCCTGACGGGCCGGCAAACGTTCCTGATCCATCTTGATGCGGCGCAGCATCGCCTTCACGCGCATATTCAGGGCGATGGCGCTGAAAGGTTTCGTGAAATAATCATCACTGCCGAGGTTGATGCCCGTCGCGTAATCCATATCACTGTCTTTTGCGGTCAGGATGATGATCGGCACCGAGCTGATGTCACGGATTTTTTTGGTGATTTCGAAGCCGCTTGATCCGGGCATCATCACATCCAAGATGACCAAGTCCGGCTGCTTGCTGAGGAAGGCCTCGAAAAGCAGGTCGCCATTGGGAAAGTCGGAGACCAGATAGCCCTCGCTCTCCAGAAACGTCTTCACCGTCAAACGGATGCCATCTTCATCTTCTGCAATATATATTTCTTCATTCATAATGTTATCCACCCCATTCTTATTTTCAGTATAACCGATTTTCATTGGGAAATTTACGAAAAACTGCGGCAATCCTGCAGAAATTGCAACAGCCACACATGATTTGTGCGCTCTTCAGAAAATAGATGGCACACAGCCGTGACAAACTGGTAAAATAGCGTATAGTCCTTCGAGAAGTCGGGCTGTGAATTTTGGATTTTTGGAGGAATAAACGATGACCCTTACACATAGAAACGCAACTTTGGACGATGTCGAAGAGATTGTCGCCATCTACAATCAGACGATCCCCAGCCGGATGGTGACGGCCGACTTGGAACCGGTGACCGTCAAACAAAAAATGGGCTGGTTTTTGGACCATTCACCCAGTTACAGACCAATCTGGGTTTTTGAAATGGACGGGAAAGTTTGTGCTTGGCTGAGCTTTCAGGCTTTCCATGAGCGCGCAGCCTATGACAAGACTGCAGAGTTGAGCATCTACATCCATGAAGACTACCGCGGTAAAAAATTGGGCAGCCAGATTATGGAAAACGCTTTGGCGGCCTGCGAAGAGCTGGACATCACGAATCTTGTCTGTCTCATCTTCGGACACAATGCACCAAGCATCGGACTGATGAAAAAATTTGGCTTCGAACAGTGGGGATATTTACCTAGAGTAGCTGAACTCGATGGCATTGAACGCGACCTCGTCTATATGGGCAAAAGAGTGCGCGATTGACTTTTTCAGCGACAATATTGCATGCGACTTACGATAAGTCTATCAACATATTGATAACATTGCGTTATTTTTATTGCGGCATCCATCCTTTTAGTATAATTAGTAAGCAAGTTTTCGAAATTATTTTATAAAGGATGGATGGAGCATGTGGTTTTTATTTGCGATTGTTTCCGTGTTGGCTTGGGGTACAGCGGATTTGTTTTATAAAAAGGGGAGCGATCCGAAAGATAAATACAGTTATCTGAAGATCGTCATCATGGTCGGAGCGGTAATGGGTATCCATGCGGTCTATGTCATGTTGACCTCGGGCGTTGTCTATGATCCGAGCAACATGATCACGTATCTGCCGGTATCGGCCTTGTACATTTTATCGATGGCAGTCGGCTATGCCGGTCTGCGTTTTCTGGAACTGTCGATCTCTTCACCGGTACAGAACTCTTCCGGCGCGGTATCCGGCTTGTTAACTTTTATTTTCCTAGGGCAATCGATGACTGGAATCCAGTTTTTTGCGGTTGGCCTGATCACAATCGGTGTCATCCTGCTGTCGGTGTTCGAGCAACGGCTTGCCGAGGCGGAACGCAAAGAGAATAAGGAAATGGTTGACCGTAAGTATAAATACGGCGCAATCGCTTTGTTGTTCCCGTTGGGGTATGCACTGATTGATTCTCTCGGAACTTTTGCTGATGCATGGGTCTTCGACAGAGGAATGGATGAGATGCAGGCGAACATTTCCTATGAACTGACTTGGCTGATTGTTGCCGTGTTGGCTTGGGTTTATCTGGTTTTGATCAAAAAGGAGACCTTCGCTTTGCGTGATCAGAAAGACCGAGGCTTGGCGGCCATATTTGAAACGTTGGGGCAATTCTTTTATGTTTTTGCGATCAGCGCGAATGCCGTCATCGTAGCACCACTGATTTCTTCCTATAGTATGGTTTCCGTCATTCTCTCGCGCATCTTCCTGAAAGAAAAACTGACCGCCAAACAATATGCGGTCATCGCGATGATCATGGTAGGGATCTTCATCTTGGGATTCGAATAGGATTCAAACTGAAAGCGGCCGGTGGGTCGCTTTTTTGCGTGGTACTTTTTTTGTGGTTTGCGGTAAAATAAGCGATAATGAAAGCAGAAATCCGCTTTGAAGGAAGGGAACGCATATGATATTGCCGCAACAATCAGAAAAAAGAAATGGGTTGTTCGGGCTCAGCCTTGCAGGCGGGGGCTTGAAGTCCTTTTCGCAAATCGCCGTCCTGCAGGATCTGGAGAAGCACCAGGTTAAAATCGATGCCGTCGCCGGCACCTCGATGGGCGCAGTCATCGCGGCTTTGGTGGCCTGCGGGATGACGGCATCAGAAATCGAAGCAACGTTGTTGGATGAAGAGAAGGAATTTGCCGATCGTGGTGTCTTCAGCCGGCCCGCCTATCTGCTCCTTCAGCACGTCCGGGATCACAATAATGGCTTCGTGGAATTGCAGAGTCTGCAGCAGATGGCCTGCCAATTGTTTGAAAAAATCGGTTGCCGGATGCTTTCAGACTGCCGTTTGCCTGTCGCAATCACGACAGTCGATATCCGTACGAGCGAACTGATTGTATTCACGAACCGACCGGAATTTTTCACAAGCACGACCGGGGATTGGCTCATTTACCCTCATGATATCGAATTGGGTAGGGCTGTGGCCGCATCCTGCGCTTTTCCGATGATTTTTTCGACGGCATCCATAGACGGGAGGCAGTTGGTTGATGGCGGGGTCATGATGAATTTGCCGATTCCGCTATTTGACCGTTCCCGTTTCAGCACGCTGCTGTCCGTTTCGATGATCTATGACGCGGTTGACCGTCAACTAGAATCACCGTTCAATGTCGCAATCCAAAGTTTGGATATTCTGATCCGGCAGATGGACCGCCAATTGACGAAGCAGGCGGATATCCAGGTGAACTTTCCGCTTGAACCACAGCTTGTCTTTAAAGTGGGGGCCGGTCAGGAAGTCATCGTGACGGCAAAAGAGATGCTGCGGAATCATCCAATCGACTACAATCTGTTGGAGAAGCATCGACAACAGGTATAATGCGGAATGCAGCTGGGATGAGCAGCCAGCCGGGAGGAGGACCGCAACTCCGGCGAGAGAACTCTTATCGGAGCTCACGACAGTAAGGATTCCTGAACGCCGGTGAACAACGCCTAGCCGGAGGACACAGAAGAAAATCACGCTGACCTCCGGTGAACAGCTACCTCACCGGAGGTCAGCCTCACAGCTGACGCTGCAATAAAAAAACGCACAATCATCAGCTGATTGTGCGTTCTTTTAGTCTGCTTTTAGTCTTCCGGCCAGACTTCTTTGGCGATTTCCACAACGTGGCGCACTTTCGCCCATTGTTCTGCTTCCGTCAGCAAGTTGCCTTCTTCAGTGGAGGCGAATCCGCATTGCGTGCTCAACGCCAACTGATCCAAAGGCACATATTTGCTGGCTTCTTTGATGCGGGCCTTGATTTCTTCTTTGTCTTCCAACTCAGCTGTTTTCGAAGTAACCAGCCCTAAGACGATGCGGCCTTTGCCTTTGAAGTAGGCAAGTGGTTCAAAACCGCCTGAACGATCGGTATCATACTCCAGGAAGTACCCGTCGAAGTTTGTTTGTCCGAATAATTCTTCTGCAATCGGATCATAAGGGCCTTCCAATGAGTGGTGGGACTTGTAGTTGCCGCGACAGACATGTGTCGTCAAGACAAGGTCGGCAGGTTTGGCATCGATGATGGCCTGTACATTTTCAGCGGCAATCCGTTTGTCAGCTTTGTATTCTTCTGTGTCGCTCACAAAGTTGCACAGGAAGCCCCAGTGCACATCGTCCAATTGCAGGTAACGGCAGCCCAGATCGTACAAAGCCTGGACGGTGTCGATGTAGGCTTGCTGTACATCAGCTTGGTAAGCTTCCACCGAAGGATAAATCTCTTCGTTGCGGTAGCCTGGATAGAAAACTTCATTCGGACTAGGGATCGTGAACTTCGCCACGCCTTGGTCACCGACGATTTCGTTCAATGATTTGAAAGCAGCCAGGAAAGGGTGGTTCGGGTTGAAGGAGATTTTGCCGACGTTGCGGAAAGCGTACTTGCGGACTTCAACATCCCCGAAATCGTAGCCATGTTCCGGCACATAGCCTTCAAATCCGTTCAGATTTTCGATGAAATCGATATGCCACCATGAACGACGGAATTCGCCATCAGTAAAACCTTTCAAACCATTTTCCTTTTGATCTTTGACAAGTTTCGTGATTTCTTCCGTTTCCACTTGGTCCAAAGCGGCTGCATCGATTTCTCCGGCTGCAAATTTCAGGCGTGCTTCCTTCAAAGGTTCTGTACGCAAAAAGCTCCCTACGTGGTCGGCTCTGAATGGTAAAGTTGTTGTTTTTTGTGCTGTTGTCATGTTGTTTTCCTTCTTTCCATTTTTATTTTTTGCCAAACAAGATAATACGGTAAAAAAAAATACGCCCCTGCACATTGCTGTGCAAGGACGTATGATTGCTCATCGTGATACCACCTTGGTTCAGGGTATGCTCACGCATGCCCCCTCAGTCAGTACGCAAGACAATCGTTCGGTCTTGTTATACTGCGGCATTGTAACGTATGCTTACGTGGCTTGCTGAGGCCGTATGGCGTTCGCAAACCAATCACTCTAAGACCATTTTCTGGATGACTTTCCTGTCCTCTTTTCAGCTACCGAGGTTCTCTGTGCATTTCCGTTATCCGTACTCTTCTTTTCACCGTGAGGTTGTTTGAAATTAAATACATAATAACAGGACGATTAGTAAGTGTCAAATGATTTCTCACGATAAATTCATTTTTTTGTTTGTATTTCGGTTGCATACTCTTCGTAGAAGTCTTTTTTTGTCTGGATGAAACGTCTGAAGTCATTCAACAACTGGAACAGGATAGCGCGGTTTTCGAACTCCGCTCGAGTGGCCGGCAACTCGCTTTCGCGGAACGTTTGCAATAAAGAATCGATATCATCCATCAGATAGATACCGGTGTTCTGCTCATGCAACTGAGCTGCAGTCAGGAAGAAAAGGCCAGCCAAAATCTTATTTTCTCTTGTCGGCAGGGTGCATAATCTTAGGTTTGCAGCCATATATTTCAGGATGGTGACTTGCTCGCTGCGCATGTCGAAATAGCGGATATTATAGGTTGATTGGTCCAGCAACTGATTGTCGAACTCAGCGTAGACGACTTTTCTGTATTTTTCCAATAAATGATCGAGATCGCCGAGCAGGCTGATTTGATTCTGATCCTCACCTTCCTGGAGGATCTCGCTGAAACTTTGGAGCACGTCTTTCATTTTTGCTTCAACTTGTTCACGCAGAGAGATGATTTGGCTGGCTTTCGAAGGCATATAAAGATTAAACAGAATTGCTACACCGGCTCCGATCATCATCAAGGCGAGCTCGTTCAGAAGCCACGAGAAACTCGTTTGCTTTTCAAGCAACAGATGCGTCACCAGCACTGAGCAAGGTGCGATGCCGGACTGAAGGGTAAAGCGGTAGGCCAACGGTACGTAGAACAGTAGATAAATACCGAACACGATGATATGGAATCCGAAAAGACGGAACAGGATCGTCGCGATTGTCAGTGCCAGCACAGTGGAAGCAATCCGCTGCAGGGCTGTAAGAACGGAGGATTTTTTTGTGTCCAGCACACTCAGGATCGCGATGATCCCGGCTGAAACGGAATAATCCAACTGGAAAAATTGCGCGATCAGAATCGCGATAACGGTCGCGAATGCGATTTTGATGGTGCGGTGGCTCAATGTCAAGGGCTTCCCTCCTTTATTTCTAGCATAGTGCATTTGAGGGGTTTTGACTAGTGTTTTTGGGAGCAGAAACCAGTGATCGGTTTTGCGCTGATAATGGATTTTCTAATCAAAAAAACACTATATCTCGTTTACTCGCCGTGGTATGATACTAAATGTTGTTCCGTTAGTAAGCGGATCGGGAGTTGCATAAAAATATGGAAATAATCAGATAACACCAAAGGAAGGGATATGATTGAGCGTGCTGGTAATGGCAGGAATGATAGGTGCAGGGAAATCGACTTATACCGAAATGATTTCAAGAAGATTGGGGACGGAGGCCTTTTTCGAAAGTGTCGATTATAACCCAATCCTGGATAAGTTTTACGACAACCCGCAGAAATGGGCGTTCAGCCTTCAAATATATTTTTTGAATACGCGTTTCCGCAGCATCAAGGCTGCATTGACTGACGACAATAATGTCTTGGATCGTTCGATTTATGAAGATGCTTTATTCACGCGGGTCAACCATCTGCAAGGCAATATTTCAAAAGAAGAGATGGATATCTACAACGACCTGTTGGCCAACATGATGGAAGAACTGGAAGGCATGCCCAAAAAAGCGCCAGATTTGCTGATTTATCTGGATGGTTCTTTCGAGAAGATTTTGGAACACATCCGCAAACGCGGCCGCGAATTCGAACAGATCGAAGACGATCCGGAGCTGTTGGCGTACTATGAATTGCTTTACAATAACTATGAACAGTGGTTCCAGGAATATGACCAAAGTGCCAAAATAAAAATCGATATAGATGCGTTCGACATCGTCAATAATCTCGGGGACGAAGAGAATGTCATGGCCATCATCGAAGCAGCCCTGCTGGAAGTGCGCGGTGAAGGGGCTGGGTTGACTTGTGCCGGAAGCAGCAACGGGTAAGTGAAATAAGAGATGAGCCATCATCCAAAAGCAGCAGTGCCGGTGCAGGTGCTGCTGCTTTTTGCATACAACAGCCTGAAGTTTTTGTGGCAAGCTAAAGCAAATCCAGCTTTTCTGTACTATAATAGTAAGCGGATATAAATGACGGTTGAAGAGGATGGAACCAAACAATGGCGGCGGATAAGGCAGAACAAACGGTGAATGTGGAGCAATGGCAAGCAATAAATGAACGGGATACGTTTTTTGATGGAGAATTCTATTACGCGGACAGGAATACGCAATTGTATTGCAAGCCGTCCTGTCCTTCCAGACTGCCGAAATTTAATCAGGTCTGCATCTTTACTTCAGCCGAGGCTGCGGAGGAGTATGGCTGTAGTCCTTGCCGCAGATGCCGGCCGAACGGTAGGGAAGTTACGGATCTGGAGTGGGCCGGTCAAGCCGAGCGCTTTATCAACAGCCATTACCAAAATCCCTTGAGCCTGAATCGGATTGCCGAATCCTGTCACGGCTCCTCATCGGAACTGCAGCAGATTTTCATCCGGATCTACGGCGTTTCGTTGATGGACTACCTCGACCGCGTTCGGATGGATCAAGCGCGCTATTTGCTGATGCATTCGGGACGCTTCATCAAGCAAATTTCCGAATTGGTGGGAATGCCCTCCGTTTCTGAGTTTTCCCGCAAATTTAAGGAAAAGGAAGGTATGACACCGACTTTATATCGCCGACGCGTGCGTAAGCGTGAACGAAACCAACAATCCTGACGATATACTGAAGAACAGAAAAAATAATTCCGTGCAAAACAGCAGGTTCACCGTTCAACGGTAGCGGCTGTTTTTTTTTTGATGAAAATCATTTGACATAAATCGTCTACAAATGTAAACTATGTTTAGAAGCAAGAATCAACAACGAAAGGGTGAAAGAAATGACCGAACTGGCACAGAAGAAGATCACCGATGCCGAATGGGAAGTCATGCGCGTCGTCTGGACAAACGGGAAAGCGACCAGCCGGGAAATCTTTTCGGTTCTGCAGGAAAAAATGGATTGGAAACAAGCCACCGTCAAAACTCTGATCGGAAGACTCGTCGATAAAGGTTTGTTGGAGACAGAACCGATCGGCAATAAATTCATCTACAGCGCAATCGTAACCGAACAGGAAAGCGTCGGCGGTGCTACTGAAGATCTTTTGGCGCATGTCTGCACAAAAAAAGTCGGCCGCACGATAGCAGAACTGATCGAAAGGGCTACGTTGAGCCATGCGGATGTGGCGCTGTTGGAAAAGGTGATTGCCGCCAAAAAGCTGATGGCAGTCGCCGAAGTGAAGTGCATGTGTACGCCAGGACAATGCAACTGCAAGCAGACCGGTTGCTTACATGAGGAGGAATCGTAAGATGGAAAATAAAAGTTATGACATAGAAGGCATGAGTTGCGCCTCGTGCTCGCAAGCCGTGGAAAAAGCGGCCGCCAAAGTCGCAGGCGTCAAGGAAGCGACAGTCAATTTGGCTACCGAGAAACTGACGGTCGCTGTCGATGGGAACCATTTTTCCGAAGAAATTCTGAAAAAGGCAGTCGATGATGCTGGCTATGTTTTGGTGGCAAACAAGAAAGAAAAGACGTTTCTGATCGAAGGCATGAGCTGCGCCTCATGTTCCCAAACCGTGGAAAAAGTGACCCGGGCAGTTGCCGGTGTATCCGATGCATCGGTGAACCTGGCAACCGAAAAGATGGTTGTTTCCTACGATCCGACAGTGCTTCATGCGGGCGATATCGAAAAAGTCGTGGCTGAAGCCGGCTACAAGGCGATCGAAGAGAACGCTACAATAGAAGAAAGCGACCAAAACCAAGCAAAGAAAGAACAGCACATCAAAAATATGTGGCGGCGCTTCTGGCTCTCGGCTGTATTCACAGTTCCGCTTCTGTACCTCGCGATGGGTCACATGTTGGGATTGCCGTTGCCGATGAGCCTTCATCCGGATATGCATCCCGTCACATTCGCGCTCACGCAGCTTGTGTTGACGATCCCGGTGATGATACTCGGGACGAAATTTTTCACTGTCGGCTTCAAGTCCCTGTTCAAAGGACACCCGAATATGGATTCGCTGGTGGCTTTGGGAACAAGCGCGGCCTTTCTGTATAGCCTGTATGGCACATTTGCAGCAATCGGAGGGAACAACGAGCTTGTCATGAATTTGTATTACGAATCGGCAGCCGTGATTCTTACCCTGATTACCTTAGGGAAGTACTTCGAGGCCGTCTCAAAAGGCAAGACTTCGGAGGCCATCAAAAAATTGATGGGCTTGGCACCTAAGACAGCCCGCGTCATCCGTGACGGCAATGAGCAGGAAATCAAACTGGATGCCGTCATGGTCGGGGACATTTTGGTTGTCCGTCCCGGCGAAAAAATGGCGGTTGATGGAAAAGTCACGGAAGGCCTGACGTCCGTCGATGAATCGATGCTGACAGGAGAGAGCATGCCGGTGGAGAAAAAGGCGGGCGATGCCATTATCGGTGGCAGCATCAATAAAAACGGCACCATCCAGTACCGGGCAGAGAAAGTCGGGAAAGATACGGCGCTCGCTCAAATCATCAAATTGGTTGAAGATGCACAAGGGTCAAAAGCGCCGATTGCCAAGCTGGCTGACACGATTTCGGGCTACTTCGTTCCGATCGTTATCGTGCTCGCTGTTTTGGCTGGACTGGCTTGGTACTTCTTGGGACAAGAATCCTGGATTTTCGCGCTCACCATCACGATCTCTGTTTTGGTTATCGCCTGTCCTTGTGCTTTGGGTTTGGCAACACCGACCGCCATCATGGTGGGTACAGGCAAGGGTGCCGAGAACGGTGTGCTGATCAAAAGCGGAACGGCTCTGGAAGTGACACATAAAATTGAGACAATTGTTTTCGACAAGACTGGAACAATCACCGAAGGCAAGCCTAAAGTGACGGACGTGCTGGTACGTGATGGGATCGATCCGGATGAACTGCTGCTGTTGGCGGCTTCGGCCGAAAAAGGGTCGGAGCATCCGCTTGGAGAAGCCATCGTCCGCGATGCTGAGGAAAAAGGGTTGTCTTTATCGAAACCATCCGCTTTCAATGCGCTGCCCGGTTTCGGTATTGCTGTCACAATCGATGGGAAAGAGTTGCTTTTGGGAAATGAAAAGTTGATGCTGAACCATGCAATCGGACTCGGTTCATTTGCCGAAACTTCTCACTCGCTGGCTGAACAAGGAAAAACACCGATGTACATCGCAATGGATGGGCAACTGGCCGGAATCATTGCTGTTGCCGATACGGTGAAAGCAAGCAGTGCCGCTGCAATCAAAAAATTGCGTAGTATGGGCATCGAAATCGCGATGATCACAGGCGACAACAAACGTACCGCACAAGCCATCGCCAATCAGGTGGGCATCGACCGTGTCCTGAGCGAAGTGTTGCCTGAAGACAAAGCGGCTGAAGTGAAGAAGCTTCAGAAGGATGGCCGCAAAGTAGCTATGGTCGGAGACGGCGTCAATGATGCACCAGCATTGGCCCAAGCTGATATCGGCATCGCTATCGGATCGGGAACGGACGTAGCAATCGAGTCGGCGGATATCGTTTTGATGAAGAGTGACTTGATGGCGGTTGCCACAGCCGTCGAACTCAGCAAGGCCACCATCAAGAACATAAAGGAAAATCTGTTCTGGGCATTCGCCTATAATGTCCTGGGCATCCCTGTTGCGATGGGCATCCTGCACGTCTTCGGAGGCCCTTTGTTGAATCCGATGATTGCTGGAGCAGCGATGAGCTTCAGCTCGGTGTCGGTTGTGCTGAATGCATTACGTCTGAAAGGGTTCAAACCCTCCGTTTCAAAACGGTAAGGGAATATCATACAGAAAAGAGGAAAAGATAATGGAAAAAGAATTGATGTTAGAAGGAATGAAGTGCGATGGTTGCGTAGCAACAGTCCAGGAGAGATTTTCTGCGATTGCAGGAGTGGAAAAGGTAACTGTTGATTTAGAAGGAAAGAAAGCGACAGTCCAAATGAACCAAGATATTCCCGAGGCAGCTTTTAATGAAGCGCTAGCCGACACGAAGTTCAAAGTAACCGGCAGCAAGTAAGCGAAAAAAATAGCGCGACTCCTTCAATAGCGCTCAATGTCATTAACTTCAGCAACTTTACAACTGTAAAAAAGCGTGGATGCATGATGCATTCCCGCTTTTTTTGAGTGTGAGGCCAAATCGTTGAATGTTCCTTAGCTATTCGATGATTTTGGTTCGTCATGAAGTCGAATTATTGGATGTTTCTGGACATTCGATAATCTCGGCTTAATCGGGAATCAAATTGTCGGATCTACCTCATCTATTCGGCAGTGTTGGCCACTGGGTTGAGCAGTTCTTCTGAACTCTGATCGCTAATCTCCTCTGATTTCCACCTGTCCTTTGTTTGTCAATGCCATCAAGCTAATGAGATTGAGTAAGCTCTGAGGGAGCTTTCCTCATATATATATTTGTACATTTTTTCTGTTTAGCTATTGTCTTGAACACAATTTAGGAGTAAAATGGTACATGCAGTCCGGTTGAAAAGACCGATATGCGGGCGTAGTTTAGTGGTAAAATGCGACCTTCCCAAGGTCATGTCGCGGGTCCGATTCCCGTCGCCCGCTTTCTATAGTGCATGTATCTTAACCTTACCGATAAATTCGGCAAGGTTTTTTTTTATGTTTACAACAAGCAAATGTTTTGTAACAATCTTTGGCCAGTATTATCAGGGTTGAGCGGTAACGATTGAGAAATGACACATATTGATTGGAATGTTACAGCGTAAATCGTTTATAAATCAAAGATTTACATACTTTTTGACACAGACTTTGTGAAAAAACACATCTGTCGTGCTAATTGTTACAAGTTGATTTTCTATATTACGACAGTGTAATATTTGACTTATGTTTGTAAGATAAACAGTTATTTGAGACAGTGACGTTAAGATGGAATAACAAAGAAGGGATTTTTAACTTTACCGGTTTGATTCGTGTTAGGATTGTCTCTGTTGAAAGAACTCCAATCGAGACCTGGATAAATACTTCATTTATCAAATAAAAAAGGTCATGAAGAGTATAAATTGCAATACGGAAACATTGCGAAGAGAAGAAAGGGACAAAACACACATGAAAAACTTCAAATCTAGATTATTCGTAACGAGCGCAACTTTAGCAGCCATCGGTTTTATGGCAACAGCGAATCCTACACAAGCACAGGCAACAGAATATACTTCATCCACTTGGACAGCACGTACGGCAGATCAAATCAAAGCGGATATCCAAAACTTGGAGAACGGCAGCAAATATACTTTCCAATGGGGCGACACTTTATCCGCAATCGCATTGGCGACTGACGTATCAGTGAATGCCTTAGTTGATGTCAACAGCATCGGAAATGCAGACATGATCATTGCAGGAAACTCGATCGTATTGTCAGCCGACCACAACATCGTGACTGTTGAACAAGGCTCAGAAGTGAAGAGCTACGATGTCAGCTCTGAAGAAGTTGTTGAAGTCGAAACACCTGTGGAAGTAGTTGAAGAAGTTCAAGCAGCTGCACCAGTTGTAGAAACCTATGTTGAGCCGGCTCCAGTAGCGCAAGCGTCATCAACGACTTACCAAGCCAGCTACTTCTTGTATCAAGTAGTCCAAGCTGAAGCAGGTCCAAGCTACCAAGAAAAATTGAATGTTGCTTCTGTTATTATGAACCGCGTTGAATCCGGAATCTGGGGCGGAACGACAATCGATGCTGTCTTGTATGCACCGTATCAGTTCTCGGTAGTTTCGAACGGAGCTGCAGCAGCAGAAGTGCCTACTGCTGACACGATCCAAGCTGTAAACGAAGTATTGAATGGTTACCGTTCAACATCAGCTCAAAGCTTCCGTGCTTCAGGTGATGGCGTAACAAACGTCTTCTACTAAAAAAATACAAACTGTAGGAATAGTACAAACAAAAAACTGGGCCCATGACGGGCTCAGTTTTTTTGATGAGATCCTGTAAATGGCAGCCCCGAGCAGGCATAGCTCCGAGGATGTCGGATAACCCGGAAGTATCCGACATCCAGCTCTTATTAATTTCTTTTGGCATTCTCCAACGAACCGAAAAATGAAAAAAAGCAAAGAAGAGGCTACCTCATTTTGGAGGCAGCCTCTTCTTTGCTTTAAATGTTGATGTTCAGGTTTACTGGGCTCAATTTGGAAACCAGACCGCGTAGGCGAGCACCTGCGATTTCTTTTATCGGCTCGACGACCTCTCTGATTGCGACATATTTGTCCACGTAGGTTACAACAAAACTTTCTTTGTAACGCGGCAGGCCACAACGGCTTACTAGGAACATGTGCTTAAGGATGATGTCGCGCTCCAAAGAGCTGATTTCAGTTATACGGCAAGCATTTTCACAGGCAATTTTTGGATGGGCATCTGCATGAGAACCGATTTTCAGCTGCGCGACAGCATCGCGGTCTTCATGGAAGAAGTCATGCAACAATCCGGCACGTGCAGTGGATCGGGCGTCTAGATTCCATTTTTTGGCAAGTTGATAACTCTTATAGGATACGCGGATAGAATGCTCCAAACGATTGGTGAAGTGGTGGTGGGTAATGGTCTCCATATGCAATAATTCTTCGTGATAGATGAGATCTTCGACCAAAGCAACATATTCAACATCATTTTTCCAATGGGATTGTGGCATCTGCATGCTTATTCTATCATCCTTTATGTAAGTAGATTTGTTTGTATTTTTCATGATGCCCATACTATACACCCACCGCAGAAAAAAGGGAAGGGAGTCGTTGTGTTTTTTTACCTTTTACAAATTTTTAAATTGTTTGTCATTTTGCTGTCACATCCGCTCTTTTGCGAATTGGCGTGTACTTCTTGGGATTACGGAGTAAAATAGGGGATATAAGAACAGGAAGGAGCGATGAATTTGGAGATAGTGGAAGGACCTTACTATTTATTGAATGAGGAACTCATCAAGAATGAGGATGGCGGAAAACATCCGGAATTTGAAGGTCGAACGGTATACGAAGTCATCCGTGTTCAAGATGGGATTGCGATATTTTTGGAGGATCATCTGGATCGTTTTTTCCGGTCCGCGGCTTACTTGGATTTGCCGTTGCCTGCTACTGCTGAAATGATCGAGGACCGCGTCTATCGCCTGATAGCCGCCAATCAGGTTGGGGAGCAGAACCTTAAGTTCATCCTTGGCAAAACGGCTGAGGGCGAGAGTGTGTTATGGATCTTTTTCGCCCAGAGCCTCTACCCTCCAAACAGCTACTATGAAGAGGGTATCGCGACGAGCCTGTTCCATATCGAACGGTTGGACCCGAACATCAAGCTTGTCCGCTCGGATTATCAAAAAGCGGTCCTGCAGGAACGGGCGGATAAAGGGGTCTATGAACTGCTGCTTGTGGATGCAAATGAGGAGATCACGGAAGGCAGCCGCACGAATGTCTTTTTTGTGAAAGGGAATGAGTTGTATACTCCGCCAGCAAAGGCAGTCCTGTTGGGCATCGTCCGCAAGAAAGTGTTCGAAATCTGCGCAAACCGGAAGATTCCGATCAATGAAACGGCCATCCCTGTCGCGTGGATAAAGGATGCTGAAGGAGCATTCGTTTCCGGTACTGGTAATAATGTGCTGCCGATTTCGAAAATCGGCTCGGTTGCGATTCCAACGATGGATAATCCAATTGTGCAGACCATCATGGCAGATTATGCCGAAATGGTCAAAGCTTATAAGCAAGAAAGAAAACACTAGAAAATTTGTTACCCTAATTTTTATTAAGGTTGACAAAGGGCGAACCAACAGTTAAACTGAATACAGCATTGAGACCATCGCTTCGGTTCAAGCGGTGGTTTTTTTATAGAAGAGAATGGAGGTAAAGGATGTCAACAAAAGAGAAAGTTCTGCAGTATCTGGAGCAGCATAAAGGGGAAAGTGTTTCCGGTCAGGATTTGGCTGATCAATTGGAAGTTTCCAGAACATCTGTATGGAAAGCAATCAATAGACTAAAAAAGGAAGGCTATCAAATAGAAGCGACTACGAATAAAGGGTATCAGTTATCCATTGAAACTGACCTGTTATCGGAGGCGGCCATCGTGCCCCAGTTGTCGGAAGCGCTGAAAAATCACCGGATTATCGCGCACAAAACGATCGATTCGACCAATCTGGAGGCCAAACGGATCGTCAATGAAGATCCGACTTTCGAAGGTGTGATCTTATCTGAAGAACAGACAAAGGGAAGGGGACGCTTGGGAAGAGTTTTCTACTCGCCGAGCGAATCGGGGCTGTACATGAGTTTGGTTTTGAAGCCGGTTGCTGATCTGGATAACGCAACGCTGATCACGACAGCAGCCGCCGTCGCTGTCTGCCAGGCGATCGAGACATTGACGGGCAAAAATCCGCAAATCAAATGGGTGAACGACATCTTCCTGGATGGCAGGAAAGTCTGCGGTATCCTGACCGAAGGGATCATGGATATGGAATCGCGGACAATCGGAACGATCATTTTAGGGATCGGCTTGAATTTCCGGGCACCTGAAACGGATTTTCCTGATGAAATCCAGTCAATCGCCGGCACGTTGTTCGATTCAAAAAATGCCATGGTGACACGGAACCAAATGGCCGCTGAAATACTCAATCGTTTTTATGTCCTTTACCCGGAATTGGCTTCTCGGTCTTACCTGGAAGAGTACCGCAAACGCTGTTATGTCTTGGGAGAACAAGTCACTTTCCCGCAAGGGAGCGAAACGATCGAAGCCAAAGCGATCGCAATCGATGATGACGGCGGACTGGTTGTAGCCTTGCCGAATGGGGAAACAAAAACGCTGACCTATGGCGAAATCAGCATCAAAATCAAAAAGAGAGAAGGAAAATAACATGAAATTATCAACAAGAGATCTGACCCAAATCAGCATATTCGCGGCTTTGACCTTTGTCAGTGGGTTCCTGAGCATCCCCATCGGACCCGTTCCAATCACTTTGCAGACACTGTTGGTACTGATGACCGGTTTCTTATTGCGTCCGAAAGCTGCTTTCTTCGCGCAATTGCTGCATCTGTTGCTTAAATTATTGCTTGGCGGATTCCAATCCTTATTGTCGCCCAGCTTCGGCTTTGTGTTTGGATTTGTTGCAGCCGCAACTTTGATTTCTTATCTCGTACACAAAAAAGAGGGCGGCTTCTTGAATTACGGAATCGCTGCTGTCGCCGGCACCATCGTGATGTACGCAATCGGCCTGCCTTACATGGCAGCAATCCTGAACGGCGTTATGGGAAATCAATTCGGCTTGGCCGAAATTTTCCAGATGGGTATGATTATGTTTATCCCTGGGGATATCGCAAAAGCTTTGTTGGCGATCATCCTGGCCGACCGTTTAAAAAGTCGAGCCCGCGTATTTCAGCACTGATTTCAATTTTTGAAAAAAATAAATGACTTAAAAAGCATGCAAAACCGCTAACCAGTGGGATTGCATGCTTTTTTTTTAAAAAGCTTTAAAAAAATATCTCGAATTCGTGAATATATATCTTGAAATAAATTCCGGGATGTGGCATAATAATATCAAGCTTACGAAATGTAAGAGAGGTGAGGGAGAGTCCTTCATTGAAAAACAAGTGCATGGAGGAAAAAAATTGGAAAACACATCTATAATATCTCGAATTAGTAATGCTTTGTTTGGAAGTAAAAATACATCAATAACAACAGACGAAAAGGGGAAAACAACTATGAAAATCGGAATTATCTCAGGAAGCGTACGTGAAGGAAGAAACTCAGCAGCTGTATCAGAATGGATTCATGAATTTGCCCAAAAACGCAATGACGGCGGCATTGAATACGAAGTTGTCGCTTTAGCAGACTATGACTTGCCTTTACTGGGTGCTAAATTACCGGAAGACCGTCAAGCAGCAGCTGGCGCAGCAATCCAAGCTTGGTCGGAAAAAATGGCTTCATTTGATGGATATGTATTTGTGACACCTGAATACAACCATGCAGTCGGTGGTGCATTGAAGAATGCGTTGGATTTCCTGAAACCAGAAGTTGCCGATAAAGCAGCTGGGTTTGTAGGCTACGGAAGCTTGGGCGGGGCCCGCGCACATGAAAACATGCGTGTTATCCTAGGGGAATTGAGCGTAGCGACAGTGCACACAACAGTGAACTTCTCGTTGATGACTGATTTCGAGAACATGAGCAAATTTGTTCCGAATGATTACCATGCAAACAATGCGACAGCAATGTTCGATGAATTAATCAAATGGTCCGGCGCTTTGAAAACAATCCGTTAAAATAGGAAGAATAGTGATGCGAAAAGATCGCCGTGCATGCATGGCGATCTTTTCGCATTTGTTGAGACAGGCATCTTTCATATTTCATCCATTGATTTTCTGAAAGCGAGCGTCTATACTGATACCTACTGAGCTTGTAAACAAGCATTCGAATTAAGTGATCAGCATATAAGCAAAAGTCAGTCGGAGGGGATAATTTGGTTTTATTGGGAAGTTTGGTCAACGGGGCTGCTATTGTGTTGGGAGGCAGTGTCGGCCTAGTTTTGAAGAAAGGTTTATCGGATAGGATAGCCAAAGCTGTGATGAACGCTCTGGCACTCTGCGTCCTGTACATCGGAGTGAGCGGTATGCTGAAGGGCGAAAATGTTCTCATTACCATTTTGTCGATGGTGTTTGGCACTTTGGTCGGAGAATGGATTGATTTGGATGAAAAAATCAATCAATTAGGAGATGCAATCGAACAGAAAGTTTCTTCGCCTGGTGAAAAAGTTTCTGTTTCAAAAGGGTTTGTGACGGCAAGTCTGCTGTTCTGTGTCGGTGCGATGGCAATCGTCGGCGCTCTCCAGAGCGGTTTGACCGGCAATCATGATACGCTTTTCGCGAAGTCGCTGATCGACGGGATTGCGGCCATTGTGATGGCATCCAGCTTGGGCATTGGCGTGTTGTTTTCAGCCGGCCTGATCCTCGTTTATGAAGGCGGGATTACGCTTTTTGCCAATGTCTTGGCGCCGCTTTTGACCGATTCTGTAATCAATGAGATGACTTGCGTCGGCTCATTGCTGATTGTCGGTCTGGCGTTGAACATGTTGAAATTAACGAATCTTAAAATCATGAATTATGCGCCTGCTGTGTTTTTCCCGATTCTGTTCGGATATTTTATGTAACAGCAGAAAAAGACGTTCCCCAGCGGACGTCTTTTTTGTATTACGCCTCTGCCGCTATTATAATCGGTATCAGGGAAAGTGAACTCGAGAGGATGAGGACAATGTGCGGACGGTATGCACTTGAAGCTACAAAAAGGGAATTATGGGAAAGGTATCTGTTGGGGGAGATGGCAGAAGACGTCGAAGCGCGTGCGGAAATATTTCCGACCAACAGCACACCGTTGATCATGCCGGGCAACGAGCTAGTCCATCACAGATGGGGATTTATTGAGCCTTTCGCTAGGCGTCCTTTGATCAATGCCAGAGCGGAAACCATCCTCGAAAAACCGACATTCAGCCAGCCTTTCCGGTCAGCGCGTTGTTTGGTGCCGGCGACTGCATTTTTTGAATGGGAGAAAGTCGGCGAAGAAAAGTTGAAACGGAAAATAGCCGTATCCGGTATTCCGATTTTTTCGATGGCCGGTATAATGAAAGCCTATCATGATGAGGATGGAAAACTTTTTACGGCTTTTTCAATCATTACGACTGCCGCCAACGACCAGATGCGCGCCATCCACGATCGGATGCCTGTAATACTGGAACCGGCGGATGAAGCTTTTTATCTGGACCAGCAGGCTGATCCA
The DNA here is from genome assembly GCF_055118575.1 of Trichococcus sp. Taxonomy (NCBI): domain Bacteria; kingdom Bacillati; phylum Bacillota; class Bacilli; order Lactobacillales; family Carnobacteriaceae; genus Trichococcus; species Trichococcus sp. Next base: position 30,296 of record NZ_JBSQPW010000004.1, read on the forward strand.
AAGCAGGTTTGGGAGTTACTGAAACCGACGGCCCATCGACTGCTGATCAGATAATCAAGCGCCAGATTGTAAAATGAGAAAGCACTCATGTTAATTTAATTTAATCGTTGACATCCTTATTTGATTCTTATAAACTGAAATCAATTAATAAATGACGTGCGAGAGTACTTATGCAAACGCAACCAACAGGCCGGATGCCTTTCATCAACTCTTTGCAAAAGCCCATTTGGATAAACGCATCTGAATGGGTTTTTGCGTACAGGAGAAGGCCTGCTTGCATAGTTAGATTCCGCATAAATTAAAAAAAAGGGGGAATTGAAATGATGGGAATGGATTGGAAAAAGAAAGTAACGACAAGCTTGGCATTGGCTTCTGCCGTATTGCTTGGTGCATGCGCCGGAGGAACGGAGGAAGCGACGGATTCTTCAGCAGCAAGCTCAACCGCCTCAACGGAGGCTGTGCAAATCGGGATTCTGCAGATTCTTGAGCATGAGTCCTTATCTGCTGCACGCAAAGGATTTTTGGATGTTTTGGAGGAAGCCGGGTATGTTGAAGGCGACAATCTGATTGTGGATTACCAGAATGCTCAAGGTGATCAAGCCAACCTTCAGAGCATGGCCGAGCGTTTGGCCGGCAACAATGATCTCATTTTAGCGATATCGACTCCGGCTTCGCAAGCAATCGCGAACGCTGAGCAAGAAAATGCAGTCCTGTTCACTGCCGTAACCGATCCAATCGATGCCGGACTGGTGGCAAGTGCGGAAGAACCTGGCGCGAATATCACCGGAACAAGCGACCAAGCACCGATGGATAAACAAATCGAGCTGTTACTGTCAATCGTACCTACTGCAGAAACAGTCGGCATCATCTTTAACTCCAGTGAAATGAATTCAGTCGTCCAAAGTGACCAAGCGAAAGCTTTGTTGGAAGCTGCCGGTGTCAATGTTGAAGTCATGACTGTAACTTCAACGAACGATGTCCAACAAGTGATGGAATCGTTGGTACAGAAAGTGGATGCAATCTATATTCCTACCGATAATACTTTATCCAGCACAATGGCTACTGTCGGCCAAATCGCTATGGAAGCTAAAATCCCTGTCATTCCTGGTGCAACGGATATGGTGGAAGTTGGAGGATTGGCGACTTACGGAATCGACTTCGAAGAGTTGGGGCGTCAGACAGGCGAAATGGCCTTGCAGATTTTGGAAGAAGGTAAGCTTCCTTCCGAATTGCCTGTCCAATTCCCTGAGACACTTCAATTGGTCATCAACGAAGAGATGGCTGAAGCACTGGGCATCGATCCGGACAGCATCAAATTACCTGAATAATCTAGGCATAAAAGACGAGGCTGTCCGCGAGTTGGCAACCTCGTCTTTTTGTGACGTCCAGGCTTCCCGAGTGCTGTTACGGCGAGATGGCGTTTACCGGAGCTGCGAACGCGATCAGATCTACCACGATCCTCCAATTCCTGCACACGATCACATGATTTTGTAAGGAAACTGCAAAAGGGGTTGACAAAAGAAGACACATTGCATAAAATGAGAATACGATAATAAAACTTAGTGAAAAATTAGAAGGCTACAAAAAAGAGGAGGGGATCGTCATGGAAGATGCAAACGTATCAGTCAACGTAATCATGGGGACTACCCCTTCTTTTAACGGCTTATTATTATAGCAGGGCTTGGACACTGAAATATCAGTCGTTTGAGCCCTGCTTGGCATTGACAAATAATGGGGCTGAAGCGATTATTTATTGACCTTCGAAATGCATCCATTATTTGTGGATGCATTTTTTTTCGAAATTTACTCTTATGTATTTCTAATCAAACAAAAAACGAAAAAATGAACCGGAGGATAAGACAATGACCGAAAAACAGTACATTCAATTCTTTGATACGACCCTGCGTGATGGGGAACAGACACCTGGTGTGAACTTCAATACGAAGGAAAAGGTGCAAATCGCTTTGCAGATGGAAAAGTGGGGAATCGATGTTATTGAAGCGGGCTTTCCGATTTCTTCAGAGGGCGACTTCGAAGCGGTAAAGGCGATTGCCGGTGCTGTCAAAAATATGACGGTTGCAGGACTTGCGCGTTGCAATGAGAAAGACATCGATGCCGCCTATGATGCTTTGAGAGATGCAGTCGATCCGCAAATCCATATTTTCATAGCGACCAGTCCCGTACATATGGAATACAAATTGAAAATGAGTAAAGAAGAAGTGTTGGCCTCGGTTGCACACCATGTGGCCTACGCTAAATCAAAATTTGAAAAAGTTCAGTTCTCTCCTGAGGATGCGACCAGAAGCGATTGGGACTTCCTTGTCGAAGTAGTCAATCTTGCCATCGAAAAGGGCGCAACGGTCATCAATATTCCTGATACGGTAGGCTATACCAATCCAACCGAATTCGGCAACCTGTTCAAATACCTGAAGCAAAACGTAACCCGCTTTGATGACGTCATCTTCTCATCCCATTGCCACGACGATCTGGGTATGGCAACGGCAAACGCGTTGGCTGCAGTCGAAAATGGTGCTCTTAGGGTAGAAGGCACCATCAACGGCATCGGAGAGCGCGCCGGCAATACCGCGCTGGAGGAAGTTGCGGTCGCTTTGCACATCCGCAAAGATTATTACAAAAAAGAAATCGGAGTTGTTCTGAAGGAAACGAAGCGCACAAGTGATTTGGTCAGCCGTCTTTCCGGCATGCCGATACCGCGCAACAAAGCCGTCATCGGTGGCAATGCCTACGCACACGAGTCCGGGATCCATCAGGATGGTGTGCTGAAGAATCCTGAAACCTACGAAATCATCACACCGCAATTGGTCGGTGTAGAACACAACTCATTGCCGCTTGGAAAACTTTCCGGTCGTCACGCTTTCGTGGATCGGATTGCGCAAATGGGGTATGAAATCTCCGATCCGGCTGAAATCAAAATACTGTTCGCACGCTTCAAAGAGTTGGCTGACAAGAAGAAGAACGTGACTGAAGAGGACATCCATGCGTTGATGGTCGGCAAGTCCATCGAGGATGAATCGGCTTTTGAGCTGAAACGGCTGCAAGTGCAGTTTGTGAAGGATGGCATTCAAGCGGCCATTGTCGGCATCCAGGACAAGAACAACAAAGATACGAAGATGCAGGATTCGGCGACTGGATCAGGAAGCATCGAAGCAATCTATAACACCATCAACCGTATCCTTGAGCAAGAAATCATTCTGAAGGAATACAATATCGAAGCTATCACGGGCGGGAAGGATGCGCAAGCAGAAGTGCACGTGGTCGTTGAGGATGAGGATGGCAAGAGCTATAACGGCACAGGCATCGACTTCGACGTCCTGACTGCATCCGCTAAAGCCTATATTCAAGCCAGCGGGAAAGCAAAAAACAAACAGACAATAGAAAAAGTATCAGCACATTTCTGATGAGGGGGAAAAAGTAAGATGAATTATACGATTGCAGCATTGCCGGGAGATGGCATTGGACCAGAAATAATGGAAAGCGGATTGATTTTGCTGGAAGCAATAGGCAAAAAATTTCAACATGATTTCAACGTAACGGTTTACCCATTCGGAGGAGCCGGCATCGATGAAACCGGAGATCCGATTCCGCCGCAAACAATCAAGGGCTGTTCCGAAGCTGACGCGATCCTTTTGGCCGCAATAGGCGGACCGAAATGGGAAAAAGCTGAAAAGACACCGGAAGATGGTCTATTGCAATTGCGTAAGACATTGGGACTTTTCTCAAACATCCGCCCAATTGCAGTGAGCGACAGCATCGCCCACCTGTCCCCGTTGAAGACGGAACGAGTAAAAGGCACCGACTTCATCGTGGTCCGTGAATTGACTGGCGGGCTCTATTTTGGCCAGCCGAAGCATTGGGACGATGAGGAAGCGACTGATACTTTATTCTATAAAAAGAGCGAAATCGATCGGATCGTCCGCCAGGCTTTTGACATCGCGATGACGCGCGGCAAAAAACTGACTTCCGTCGATAAAGCCAACGTATTGGCCAGCAGCAAATTATGGCGCAAAACCGTGAATGAAATCGCGACAGAATATCCGGAAGTGACAGTGGATCATTTGTATGTCGATGCGGCTTCGATGAAAATTATCCAAGATCCGACCTCATTCGATGTCATCGTGACGGAAAACATGTTCGGTGACATCCTGAGCGACGAAGCATCCGTCATCACAGGCTCACTGGGGATGTTGCCTTCCGGAAGCCATGCGGTATCCGGTCCTTCGTTATACGAACCGATCCATGGGTCTGCACCGGATATTGCCGGTAAAAACATCGCCAATCCGATGTCGATGATCCTGTCCGTAGCCATGATGCTGCGCCAAAGTTTCCAGCTGCATGAAGAGGCGGAGGCGCTTGAAAAAGCGGCTTCCGAGGTGATGGATGCCGGTTTCCTTACGGCCGATCTGGGCGGCACGACTACAACGACAGTATTTACTGAACAAGTGAAAGCCATTTTGGAAAAGTGAAGGGGAGTAGATAGTATGAGCAGAACGCTTTTTGATAAACTATGGGACAGACACGTCATTACAGGACCAGAAGGTGAACCACAATTGTTGTATGTGGACCTGCACCTGATCCATGAAGTCACTTCACCACAAGGTTTTGATGGCTTGCGCGAAACCAACCGCCAAGTCCGCCGCCCCGACAAAACAATCGCAACGGTCGACCACAACGTGCCGACCGAAGATATCTTCAATATCAAGGATCTTATTTCGAAGAAACAGATCGAAGCACTGCAGAAGAATTGCGCGGAATTCAACATCCCCTTGATGGACATCGGCACTGCCAACCAAGGAATCGTGCACATGGTCGGTCCGGAATTAGGCGCAACCCAACCAGGCAAGATTGTCGTCTGCGGAGATTCGCATACGGCTACACACGGCGCTTTCGGAGCGATGGCTTTCGGTATCGGCAGTTCGGAAGTCGAGCACGTTTTTGCGACACAATCGATCTGGCAAAAGAAACCAAAATCGATGGGGGTCAAAATCAGCGGAAAGCTGCAACCTGGCGTCTACGCGAAAGACATCATCCTGCACCTGATCGCTACTTATGGAGCAGCTTTCGGGAGCGGCTATGCGATTGAATTTTACGGCGATACTGTCGAAGCATTGACGATGGAAGAACGGATGACGATTTGTAACATGTCCATCGAATTCGGGGCTAAAATCGGCATGATGGCGCCGGATCAGACTACCTATGACTATCTGCGCGGCCGCCGATATGCACCGGAAAATATGGAAAAAGCGATTGCTGATTGGGAGACCTTGAAGAGCGATCCGGATGCTGTCTACGACACTGACATCGCAATCGACGTTTCCGAATTGGCGCCTTATGTAACTTGGGGAACGAACCCCGGAATGGGCGTGCCTTTCGGCGAGAAATTCCCTGAAATCAAGGATAAAAATGACGAACGCGCCTACAACTACATGGATCTGCAACCCGGTCAAACGGCTGAAGAAATTCCCTTGGGCTTTGTCTTCATCGGTTCTTGTACGAATGCGCGTCTGTCCGATTTGATTGAAGCAGCGAAGTACGTTAAGGGCGGAAAAGTTCCTTCTCATATCCAGGCTATGGTTGTTCCGGGCAGCCGGACTGTCCGTGATGCTGCCGCGGAATTGGGCTTGGACAAGATCTTCATCGATGCAGGATTTGAATGGCGCGAACCAGGCTGTTCGGCTTGTTTGGGAATGAACCCGGATAAAGTCCCTGCAGGCGTACACTGCGCTTCGACTTCCAACCGTAACTTTGAAGGCCGTCAAGGCAAGGGTTCCCGTACCCACTTGGTCAGCCCGGCAATGGCTGGAGCTGCCGCAGTGAACGGAAAATTTGTGGACATCAGAAAGGAAGCAGTGACTTATGGAGCCAATTAAAGTACATGACGGCAAAACCGTTGCCTTGATGAACAACAACATCGATACCGACCAAATCATCCCGAAAGTGTTCCTGAAACGGATCGAAAAAACCGGCTTCGGTGCTTTCGTATTCGACGAATGGCGTTTCCTGAAAAACGGCGACCCGAATCCGGAATTTCCTTTGAACGATGCCGACCGCCAAGAAGCGACGATCCTCGTGACAGGGGATAACTTCGGTTGCGGCTCTTCCCGTGAACATGCCGCATGGGCATTGAAGGATTATCGCTTCCGTGTCATCATCGCCGGCAGCTACAGCGATATCTTCTACATGAACTCCTTGAAGAACGGCCTGTTGTTGATCGAGTTGCCGCAAGAACAACGCGACGCTTTGGCACAATTGCCTGCGGATGAGACCATCCAGATCGATTTGCCGAATCAAGTGGTCAGAACCAGAACAGCCGAGTATCCGTTCGCTATCGATCCGACCTGGAAGCACAAACTGGAGAATGGTATAGACGACATCACCGAAACGATGGCATATGCAGACCAGATTGATGCGTACGAGGCTAAATGGGACAATATTTACGCATAGATTGAAAAGTGGAACGGGTTCGTTCAGCCCTGATTAAGGGAACACTTTGAGAGTACTTCAAATACCTAGAGTGATGCATTTTACATTTATAAAAAGTTTATTGGATAAGCGAGAAATTTCCTTCAATTGGAGGGAATTTCTCGCTTGTTTTTTTGAGTTGTTGTAAGATGGAGTTGCGTCAAGGTCTATCTAATATGACGATATGTTGTCGTTGTCGCTAAAAAAACATTATCCTATACGCCTTTGTGTTATAATATCTTGTCTGTCGTTAAGCACCTATTTGAGGATATTTGCAGAAAAGGCCCGCAGGATGGATGAATTAAATTTCCCTACAGGAGGAATGAATAAGATGAGTAGAGCTTTAATTATTGGTGCCGGTGGCGTTTCCAACGTCGTATGCCATAAATGTGCCCAAAATTCAGAAGTGTTCGAAGAATTTATGATTGCCAGTCGTACAAAGTCAAAATGCGATGAAATCAAAGATCGGATCGAAAGCGGCATTTATGCTGGGCGTTCCAAAATCACGACTGCCCAAGTGGATGCGAACAATGTTCCTGAATTAGTGGCGCTGATCAATGAATACAAACCGGATATCGTGATTAATGTGGCTTTGCCATACCAAGACTTGACCATCATGGATGCTTGTCTTGAGACCAAAACCGACTATGTCGACACAGCGAACTATGAACCGGAAGATACAGCTAAATTTGAATACAAATGGCAATGGGATTACCGCGAGCGTTTCGAGAAAGCCGGTATCACCGCTTTATTGGGATCAGGCTTTGACCCGGGCGTAACGAGCGTATTCTCTGCCTATGCCCAAAAACACCATTTCGATGAAATCCACACGATCGATATCCTCGACTGCAACGGCGGCGACCATGGCTATCCTTTCGCAACCAACTTCAATCCGGAGATCAACATCCGTGAAGTGACCGCGAACGGCAGCTATTGGGAAAACGGCGAATGGATCGAAACGGAACCGATGGAAATCAAACGTGAGTACAATTTCGACCAAGTCGGCAAGAAAGATATGTACTTGCTGCACCACGAAGAAATCGAATCTTTGGCTTTGAACATCAAAGGCATCAAACGCATCCGTTTCTTCATGACTTTCGGCGAAAGCTATCTGACGCATCTGAAAGTGTTGGAGAACGTCGGTATGACTTCCATCGAGCCGATCGAATTCGAAGGCAAACAAATCGTGCCATTGCAATTCCTGAAGGCTGTACTGCCTGACCCAGCTTCATTGGGACCGCGCACAAAAGGAAAAACGAACATCGGTAATATCTTCACAGGCATCAAGGACGGCAAAGAGAAGACTTACTATATCTACAACGTCTGCGATCATGAAGAATGCTACAAAGAAGTCGGCTCGCAAGCTGTTTCCTATACAACTGGCGTCCCTGCGATGATTGGGGCAGCTATGGTCTTGACTGGACAATGGAAGAAACCGGGTGTGTACAACATCGAAGAATTCAATCCGGATCCATTCATGGAAGCGTTGAACGTCTACGGCTTGCCTTGGCAAGAGGACTTCAATCCTACCTTGGTCGATTAGGAGGAACAGATGGATACAACAATCGATTTTCAAGCCTTGCCGACTCCCAGCTATGTGGTGGATGAAACTTTATTGCGCCGCAATCTGGAAATCCTGAAATCGGTCAAGGAACAAACGGGCTGCAAGATTTTGCTGGCCCAGAAAGCTTTTTCGATGTACCATTTCTACCCATTGATTGCCGAGTATCTGGACGGTACGACCGCAAGTTCAGTCCACGAGGCGCAACTGGGTCATCAGGAATTCGGCAAGGAGACACACGTCTTTGCGCCGGCTTTCAAAAAGGAAGAAATGGAGGCGTTGCTCCCTATCGTGGATCACATCGTCTTCAATTCCCCTAACCAAGTGAAGCTATATGCCGAAATGGTGAAAAACAGTCCGCGTCCGATCGAAATCGGCTTGCGCGTCAATCCGGAGCTTTCAACGCAGGATCATGCACTTTATGATCCTGCCAGCCCGTTTTCGCGTTTGGGGACGACAGCCATCAATTTTGATGAGAGCCAAGTCGAACTTTTGGACGGCCTGCATTTCCATACCCTTTGCGAACAGGGGTCCGATGCTTTGGAAGCGACATTGGTCGCATTCGAGGAAAAATTCGGGAAATATCTGCACGGCATGAAATGGGTGAACTTCGGCGGCGGGCACCACATCACCAAAGAAGGCTACGATATCGCCAAATTGGTTAAGATCGTCAACTACATCAAAGAAAAATACGCGGTGCAGGTCTACTTGGAACCTGGCGAAGCGATCGCGCTGAATGCGGGCTTCCTAGTCGCAAGCGTGCTGGAGACTACCTACAACCAGATGAATTTGGCCATTCTGGATACATCAGCGACTTGCCATATGCCTGACGTATTGGAAATGCCATACCGTCCGTTCATCATCGGTTCCGGTGAAGCGGGCGAAAAGGCGCACACGTACCGTTTGGGCGGGCAGACTTGCCTGGCTGGTGACGTCATCGGGGATTATTCCTTCGATGAACCGCTGCAGCCCGGCGATCGCCTGATCTTTACGGACATGGCCATCTATTCGATGGTGAAGAACACGACTTTCAACGGCATCCAACTGCCGGCCATCGCGGCCCATACCGTCAAGGACGGCACGAAAGTCATCAAGACTTTCGGATACGAAGATTTCAAATCACGACTGTAAAAGTTTTTGAATAGTGGAGCTGTCTCTTATGAGGCAGCTTTTTTGCTGTTCTCCGGCGTGGGGGGCTTGGCCGGAGTTGAGGACCGCATTCTGATGGTCTCCTCCTGTGGGCAGAAGCCTCCTCGGAGAAGAGACCAAATATTACCATTCTGCTCCGGCGAAAGAAGCCTCGCCGGAGGAACGGGACATTTTGCACTGTAGTTTTCCAGCGAAAATATGCATATCCATAAAAAACAATAGGACTGCGAAGAATTTGCCTCAAGTGACAAAGACGATAGGGTCCGGTATAATCAAATTGTCGAATATTGCGAAAAATCCTTCGGAAAAGGGGAACAAAATGAGAAAAGAAACGTTTGTGATGTCGTTGGCTGTGCTGGGATTATGGGGGTGCGCGGATGAACCGGATACGGTTCATGAAGTTGCATCCGTGGACACCGCTTCTGAACAAAATGATACAGTTTCCGAAAACGAGGAGGAAAAAGTCATTTCCTTCATCGGAGTCGGGGATAATCTGATCCATGATTCCATTTTCCGGGATGCGGAATTGCCGGACGGAACCTATGATTTCAAGTTCATCTACGAGAATGTGGCAGAGGATATTGAAGAGGCGGATATCGCTTTTTTGAATCAAGAGACGATCAGCGCGGGGGGAGATTATCCTTATTCGGGCTACCCAGCGTTCAATACGCCGCCCGAAATCGCTCAGGATATGAAAGACCTAGGCTTTGATTTGGTCAACGGCGCAACGAACCATGCCTTGGATTATGATTACCCAGGCGCCCTCAATTCCCTGGCAGTATGGAATGAAGTGGATGATGTCATCTACACAGGTATTTATGAGAGTCAAGCGGACCGGGATGAAATCCGGACAATCGAAAGAGAAGGCGTCTCGTTCGCTTTTTTGACCTACACTTACGGCACGAACGGTATTGAGCCGGACACCTCTTATCGGGTAGCCTATTTTGACGAAGAGCAGATTCGCCAGGATGTTGCCAATGCCAAAAGCGTCAGCGATGCTGTCATCGTTTCGGCGCACTGGGGTGACGAAAATACGCAGGAAATCAACGAGATGCAACGTACTTATGCACAATTATTCGCCGATCTGGAGGTCGATGTCGTCATCGGAACCCACCCACACATTCTGCAACCGATTGAGTGGGTGACAGGCGTAAATCAAAATAAAACCCTTGTAGTCTATTCTCTGGGGAATTTTATTGCCCACTCGCTGACGGATTATAACACGCTCGGAGGCATGGTGACTTTTGATTTTGTTGTTGCTGATGATGGGACGGTGAGTATCGAAAACGTCCAATTCGAGCCTACAGTTTCGCACTATGTGGCAGATCCGGAAAATGTTGAGAATTCACGGCGGGATTTTAAAATTTACAAGTTGGAAAATTACTCGGAAGAGTTAGCCTTGGAGCATGGGTTGAACGGTTATGAAGACCTGGAAATAACGCCGAATAACTATCTTTCCCTCGTGAAGAACGTTATACCTGCAGAAATGTTGGAGTAACGGAAAAATACAATAATGCTTTTTTTTTGAAGGCATCGGTAATCAGCGGTACAGCAAGCGTTTCTTGAAAAGAAACAAATCTGAAACCGAGGCCTTCCGAAAATTGCTTACTAATGATTGACGAAATCGCTTATTTATACTATATTGTAGGCAGATGGAAAATCTTATCGCGATATTCTATCCACACCAGAAAAACTCCCGATTGAAATATCAGTGATAACGTCAGCGTACCACCAAAAATACACCCTCCGCTCAAACAAATGAGCAAACCACCCAAATACTTTCACAACTAGATCTCTTGGAATCAAACAAAAGTAATTCCGGTAAACTTACGTTCGTTTTAAAATCCTTTCACAAATCATCCAGTAGACCCCACCAGCACAACAGACCCGATTTCATTCTTCGCTTACCCATTTTTAAAATAGATCCGATGGAAAACAACACGGAGCAATCAGCTTATTTGGAATGCCGATAAACCTTTGAACATACAGGTGGTTGAATGCTTAATCGCAGTTGAGCTAATAATAGGTAGGTTGTTTCAACAAACTGATTTAGTATGCCCAAAATCTTTATTTTGATATATGCATTTGGATGGTTGGCTGCCAGTAATATTAAGTTAACTGTTTCTCTGTGATGCATTCTCCGAAAATACCACGTTTTATATCCCTCCCTTTGATTATTCCCTGTTCTCGATAGATTCGTTTTGAGTAAAGGCGTTTGTCGCTTCGTATTGTATCGGTCCTTCACAGCGCTTGGATTGATTAACTTGCGTGATTCAAAGCAGCTTCAATCCATTACGTCAGCCACTTGTACCGTCGCTTTCAAAATAAAGAGGAGATGGAGGAATATGAGAAAAAAGCGTTTTGTATTGTTCGACAGAATTGTTTTTTGGCTGATAACCTTGATAACCCTGATGCCATCATTTTTGTCAGCCTATACCGCAATCGATGTATTAGCCGCAGAAATCGGAACAGTCCAAACGGCCTTACCGATGGATGATGGGACTGCGAGCGCAACCGGAACAGTCAACGGATCAGGAACTGCTGTTGATTGGGTTGTGACCGTAACGAAATTTGATTCTGAGGACGAACGGGCTCCGAAACTGGAACTTGAATATAGCAGCGGCCTAGGCACGCCGTATAATATTAGTACGAATGTTCAACAAATCAATCGTACGGATATCGGTGCGGTGACAGTCTTAAAAGGATACACATACAGCACCGCCGCAGAAACACTCACCATGACTTTCACCACCGACATTACAGACTCCATTTCCGAAACAGTTTCCATCAAAATGCTGGCAGGCACTGTCAGCGAAGCAGAATCCGGGAGCGTAAGCATCTTTGATTCTGGTAATACAAGAACATTGTCTCTCGTCAATCCGATCGCCCAAGCGGAGGCGGAAGCAGCAGCCCAAGCAGAAGCGGAAGCAGCAGCCCAAGCGGAAGCGGAAGCAGCAGCCCAGGCAGAAGCAGCAGCCCAAGCGGAAGCGGAAGCAGCAGCCCAAGCGGAAGCGGAAGCAGCAGCCCAAGCAGAAGCGGAAGCAGCAGCCCAAGCAACACCGGAAACGGCGCCCGTCGTTGGAGAAGCGGAAGTTGTAGAAGAGTCACAAGATGTGCCAGTTGTGGAACCACCAGTAGTTCAAGACACAGCTGAGCCCGTAACAGAAGAAGCTATTCCTGAATCTTCAGCACCTACACCTCAGGAAGCAACCATTGCTGAAGAGCCGTGGATCAAATCCGACTTAGATGATTACCCTCCCGGGGGCCTAGTCACATTAACCGGAGCTGGTTGGATTGAAGATGTAGAAATCCGAATAACGGTTGATGACGTTTCAACCATTCCTCAATCTTGGCGATTAGAAGAGACAATCGCTGTGAATGAAGATGGCACCCTCGAATTCAGCTTCAATCTCCCCGATTGGTTCGTAGCCAATTATAAAGTCACCGCTACCGGAGTCACAACCGGAACTGTCGCTGTTACGGAATTTACCGATTCGGCGGGCAGTTACAGCATCGACTACTCCGCCTATAACCCGATTTCCTATGATTTTAAATTTCCAATCAATTATACAAGTAATAAACCAGTAGGAAGAGCAAGTAATCCCATGCCGAACACAAATAGCGGCCAGACGATGGAATCACTGAATCCGAAAGACCTTGCTTTAGGTCAGATTGTTCCTTTTGAAGCAAGAATCACTGTCAACGGCAGCACTGCTCCAGAAAACGGTACAATCAACATGACATTCTCCTGGGAAACGGTAACAGGGAGTGGTTCTAATTTTGGGTTCGATCCGAATTATAAAGTTTTTGCTGCATTTGTGGATTATGGAGATGCTGGGAATGTCGATTCTGAACAAGATGCGACCGTCACAAATATCACCAATTCGGCCCTTAATGGAACAAAGATTCAGGAAACGATTACAGTTTCAGGTTTGGATAATGGAGACACCATTATTGTTGAAATATGGGTTGTCCTCAAAAACGTACTTCCTCCAAGCGTAAATGGGAATGTTCAAACACAATTAGTGTCGGCTGATACCGTCGCAACACCACCGGCAAATATCACTAAATCGGCCCAGACGGTTCCACTTAATCAAGTAAAGGATTTCGAAGCTGCTAAGGTTGATGTTCAAATTCAAAAAACAGATTCTCCGGATCCAGTTTACCCAGGACAAACTCTAACGTACACCATCACCGTCAGAAACAACACACCTGACGTGGTCGCCAATGGAATCGTCGTAACGGACACCCTGGATCCCAATGTGACATTTGTCAGTGCAAGTGATGGCGGAACGCACAACGGAGGCCTAGTAACCTGGCTACCATTCGCATTAGAACCACTAGCGACTAAAATTTTTACACTTACGACAACTGTCAATCTGAATGCCCCTACAGCTTATGATGGCACGCTACCGGACAACCGAGGCAGTAACTTCATAGCAACAACTCCCCTCATTACCCCTGCTCCGGATCTATTGAATACGGTCCGAATCGCTTCTATAATCACCTCAGACACCAATCTTAATAATGACGCTTGGCGCGAACCTACAAATGTCATGCCTTTGAAGGCTGTAACAGCCTATAAAGTATGGTCTGGCGGGCCCGAAAGCGATCATGTTCCCGTAATAATGGCTTTATACCGACAAGTCGGAACGGGCACACCTGAATTAGTGACTGGTGTATCACCTACCATTACTCCGACAACGGGACCAGCTGATTTGTTCACCTACAATTGGACGGGATTGCCGACTTACAGTCCGACTTTAGAGCCTTACATTTACACTGTGGATGAAGTGAACGCGCTCGGTGAATCGATTTCGATCCCAAATTATGTCAAATCGTTCTCCACGGATCGATTGACTATCACCAATACTTATCAAAGTCCGGATACAGATATCAATACGATCAAACGTTGGGTGAACGGTCCGGAAGATAAACCAACTGTTTATTTCCAACTTTATCGCAAAGCTGGTGAAACCGGAACGGAAGAAGCGGTTGGAACACCGCAACTGATTGCGGATGTTGACCAAACAGGAACTTATGATGTTCCCGTACCATTCGGTTTGCAGGATGCAACGAACGCGGCGGGGATTGCTTACATCTATTACGTGGATGAAGTGGATGCATCAGGTACCCGCGTATCTATCACAGGATTCACAAAAACGATTTCTGAAGACGGCTTGACGGTCACGAACACATTCAAGCCATCGTTGGAGTTGACGAAAGTCGATATCGATGGCGAGACGCCTCTGTCCGGCGCCACGTTTGTCATCTACAGCGGTGACGCGAACGGGCCAACCGGAGATCCGATCCAAGCGGAACAAACTACAGACGCATCCGGTAAAGTGATCTTTGCAGCTCTGGAAGACGGTACGTACTGGATCGCTGAAACACAACCACCTTCCGGTTATAACTGGCTTTCGCAACCCATTGGTCCATTCATCGTAGCTGAAGGAGTCATTACAGGTCCGGAAGCCTATGCACCGGTGCAACTGATGGATGAAACGACGGGTCTATTCACAGGAAATTACGGAATCACGGTAGAAAACAGGCCTTTGACCGAATTACCGCAAGCCGGCGGATTCGGCATAGCACCCTTCATTGGCTTGGGAATCGGTTTGATGGCTTTGGGTATCTATACAGAACAAAAGAACAAAAAAAGAGGAAAAGTCGAGGAGGAAAAGAAGATGGGTAGAATGAGAAGCATTATCAGCCGGATAGTATCCTTTTTAATGTTTTTGACGGTGGTGCTGCCGGTTATGGCAAGCGCGTCGGAACTCAACTCAGTAGCACCGGCCGGGCCGCCAACGCCACCTGCTACGACGGCTGTCACCATCCATAAGATTGTTGGTACAGGAGGATTCATTCTCCGAGATCATGACGGCTTGCCACTGACAGCTGAAGAGATAGCAGCACTCGGAACAGGTGCAGTCGAGAACAATACCGGAGTCAGCTTCTCGGTTTGGAAATTGACTGACATCACAAATGTGACACTCGCAAACGGGTTGGATGGCACTGAAAAAGGTATTATCGGAGCATTAACAGATGGCCAATTGACTACAAACTTCGGAGCACCAACAGTAGTAAACGCAGGGGTATCAACTAATTTTGGATCCGGATACTACTATGTGAGAGAAACGACCAAACCAGCAACCTTGGAATCTCAGACCGGTGTGCCGTTCTTCATGGAACTGCCGGTTTTGAATGAGGCAGGGGATGCCTACCTTACGAGGCTTGACCTTTATCCGAAAAACACGATCGAAGATGACATGCCAGTCATTGACAAAGACGTTGAGGTTAAAGACCAAAATGATGCTGGATACGATGTGGGAGAAGATTTCGATTACCTGATCTATCCGAAAGTTCCGCAAGGTATCGAAGACTACACACTATTCAATATCACGGACAATTTGGATTCGCAATTGACGTACTTGGGTGGAGTGACTGTCACTTACAATGGTGTAACCTTCATCCCAGTTACCGACTACGTCTTGGATCAAACGTTGACAAACGGCTTCAGCATCACTTTCACAGCAGCTGGACTGGATAAACTCGCAGCCAACAGACCGGAAACTGAAACTCTGAAGGATCTTGAAATCAAATATCAGGCTGAAATCAACAACACAGCCGTTATGGGAAGGGACATCTATAACGACGCCACACTGGATTACAACAATGGCTACATCACAACTGCTCAGACAACTGTTCCTTTAGCTAATCAGCCGAAAGTCCACACAGGCGGCCGTCAATTCATCAAGGTGGATAACGTCACTGGACAATTCAATTCAGCTTTGGCTACGGCAAAATTTATAATCGAAAATTCTGAAGGGAAATTTATGGTAAAGGACAGCACTACTGGTCACATTAGTTGGGTAGCTGCTCAAGATGACGCAACTCAACTATCAGTAGATGGAACGACAGGTGCTTTCGAAATTAAAGGTCTGGCGTACGGAGACTTGGGTGCAACCTTCACTTATAGATTAATAGAGGTCGTAACACCAACAGGTTATGTAACAATGAAACCAGTTTCGTTCGACATTAACGCAACTTCATATGGTGATGGAACGATCACAACCGACAACCAAATCATCCGCAATGCGAAACGTCCTATGATTCCTCAAACCGGCGGAATGGGAACAATCCTCTTCACTGTCGCAGGATTGGCAATGATGACTGTCGCAGTTGTCGCGTTGAAGAAAAAAGAAGAAGCCTAACCGAATAAACTGATCCGGAAATGGGCGAGAGCAATCTCGCCTATTTCCATTTTCAATGATATACCCTGCTAATAAAATGAAAGTGGCTAGGGTCGGGTTGATTCGAATGCGCTTTCTTGTATGGTATAATGCTATTATAAAAACAACTTAAATTGCATTGAATTTATTTCAAATCATTGTAGGAATCGTCAGTTAAGTCATCAACTTGATCCGATAAAACGGTGCTGCATACATCATAAAGAAAGGTGGGATTTTGATGGAAGAGAAGAAGCAGTCAGTAAAAAAGAAAAAGGGCGGACTCTGGAAAATGCTCATCCTGGTGATGTTATTCACCGTAGGGCTGGGCCTCTTCGCCTATCCCATCGTCAGCAATTACCTGTATGAACGGGCAACTGATAGTGTCAATAATGACTTTGATAATTCGGTAGCTAAAATAACAGACTCGGAAGTGGAGGAGCGGCTTAAGTTGGCGGAAGCCTACAATGCCCTCCTATCGGGGGATTCGGATTCGGCCGCACTGGCGGACCCCTATACGCAAGAGCAGATGGATGCCGGGTTGCAGGAATATGCACGAATGCTCGAAGTCAGTGAGCAGATCGGCCATGTCGTCATCCCGAAACTCGCCTTGGATGTACCGATTTACGCCGGAACTTCCGAAGCTGTATTGCAGAAAGGCATCGGGCATATGGAAGGGACATCGCTCCCAATCGGTGGCAACAATACACACGCAGTCCTGACAGGACACAGAGGTTTGCCTGAAGCCGAGTTGTTCACTGAATTGGATGAACTCGAGATTGGGGATAAATTCTACATCAAATACATCGGCGGTACGCTGGCTTATCAAGTCGATCAGATAAAAGTTGTTGAACCCACCGATTTGAGCGAACTGAGCGTCGTCCAAGGGCATGACTACCTCACTTTGTTGACATGTACCCCCTATATGGTGAATTCCCACCGTTTACTCGTGAGGGCACATCGTATTGATTATGTGGAAGCAGTCGAAGAGAATGAAATCAAGGAAAGTCAAGAAAATTACCTGTACCGGAATCTGTTCTATGCAACCTTGGCTGTATTGCTCCTGGTGCTGTTGTGGCTGTTGCTTCACTATTTGAGGAACAGGAAAATACGGAAACAAAAAGATTTACCGGAATAGGACGTATCGACTCTGAGTGGCCTAGCATTTTTTTGATAAGGATGGTGGATGATGAACAAACGACCGATGAGATTCAGACCGGGAATATTTATTTTTCTGTTGGGATTGGGTATTTTCGCTTATCCAGCCGTCAGCAATTATGTGTATCAAAGAACAGCGGATACGGTCAACAACGACTTTGATGAAGCCGTTGCTCAAATTGATGACAAAAAAATTCAAGAAAGTCTCAATTTGGCTTATGCGTATAATGTTTTTTTATCGGAAACAACCGGGAACATCACTTTGGAGGACCCTTATACTCAGGAGGAAAAAGAAGCAGGATTGGCGGAATATGCGCGGATGCTGGAGGTCAATGAACAGATGGGGCACGTGCTCATTCCGAAAATTAACCTGGATGCGCCAATCTATGCGGGCACATCCGAAGCGGTCCTGCAGAAAGGCATCGGCCACATGGAAGGCACCTCGCTTCCGGTCGGAGGTGAGGGCACGCATGCAGTCATAACAGGGCATCGAGGCTTGCCGTCTGCGGAGTTGTTCACGGAATTGGATGAATTGGAGATCGGGGACAAATTCTACATCGAGTACATTGGCGGCACTTTGGCTTATGAGGTGGATCAGATCAAAGTCGTTGAACCGACCGATTTCAGTCAGATCACAATCGAAGAGGGGCAGGATTATCTGACATTATTGACCTGCACCCCATACATGGTCAATTCGCATCGTTTGCTGGTCCGTGGGTATCGGATTGAATATGTGGAAGCCATCCAGGA
The DNA here is from genome assembly GCF_055118575.1 of Trichococcus sp. NCBI lineage: Bacteria > Bacillati > Bacillota > Bacilli > Lactobacillales > Carnobacteriaceae > Trichococcus > Trichococcus sp. The sequence goes on from NZ_JBSQPW010000004.1 coordinate 48,623, forward strand.
GAAAGAAATCCGCGAGAACCAAATCGGCGGAAACTACCAGGAATTATTCTTCATTGCAGCAGCAGTGCTTGTAGTTGTTTTGTCCTTGGCCGGAGTAAAATTGTATTTATCTAAGAAGTAAGAGCCATCGTCGGAAACGGAATAAGCGGGGAAGGGGCATAAGAAATGCGCAGAGAAAAAACAAAAGGAAATACTCGCTACATTTTGCTTTTTCTGGTGGGTATGATGGTGTTTCTGTATCCGCTCTTCTCGAATCTTTATTATGATTACTATGTGTTGGACTTGCAACGCGACGAGGAGCTGGCTTTTGCTAATTTGGAATTGGACGAAGATGCCACCCTCGATGACGCCGATTTGGTTACGATCGCAACGGATCCGGAAATGACGCCTTTGTTGGATAAGAATCAGGATTACCTTTCGACATACAATGAATCTCTCTGGAATCAGTCCCTTTCCACAGTCGATCCTTTCGGTGAAGGTGAAATCACAGAGGATACGGTTCCGAAAGTCAGCGCTGATTACAGTTCGATTTTTGCATATATAGATATCCCTAAAATTAATCAGACACTTCCTATTTATCTGGGGGCGACAGATGAGCATCTTGCGGTTGGGGCAGCTGTGATTCAAGGGACGAGCTTGCCAATCGGGGGAAATAATACGAACTCCGTCATTTCCGGGCATACTGGGTTGGTTCAGAAGTTCTTCACGGATTTGCCGGAATTGGCTATCGGGGACACAATCAACATCACGAATCGGTGGGAAACACTCCATTACCGGGTCACCGGCAACATTCTGATTTGGCCGGATCAAAGTGAGTATCTTGCGGTAGTGCCAGGAAAAGATATGATCACGTTGTTGACCTGTTATGACGGTACTGCCGCAAATGATCGCTTTTTGATATTTGCGGAAAGATGGTATCCGGAAGGCACGGTGCAGACTGCAGGTGAACAAAAAGAACAAGCCTCACCGGAATCTGACGAGTCGGAAACGCAAATCGCTGCTGCCGATGAAACTGTCGATCCGTCAGAATTCAATTCGGAAACAACTGCTGATCCGACAAATTCGGAAACCGTGACAGATGCCGAGCTAACTACAGAAACAGATGGCGACACAAGCCCGGATACTGCTCCGAGCTACATCACTACTGTCGAAGTTCAAGTCAAGCCTTGGTATATGAAACTGGAAACTTATACGATTTCTGTTGCGGCATTGCTAGTGATAGTGCTGATACTGAATGTACGAAAGCGATTCAAAAAAAAATAAAAGCCTGACCAACAAGAAAGATGGAGGAGAAGGATATGGAATTAGTCATGCCTGACACAGGCGGTATCGGCACAACCTTATTTTTAGTGGTAGGACTGGGTATGATGCTGGCTGCGTTATTTCTGCTACGTAAAAGTAAAAAATAATCTTTTCTTAAGGACAAAGACGACTGAAGAAGGCTAGCAGGTGCAATCCGATAAGGAAGCATCGGCTAGCCTCTCTTTTGTTTTCAAGGTTATCGTTATCCTTTGTGAAACCATCTGATTGATGTTAAGATGGTGGTGAAAGCGATAACAATTTCTTTGTGAAGCAAGGGGGATGCGTTATGGATAAGGATATTCATCAACTGATCGAAATCGCTGAAATTGCCATGCAAGCGAACGATTTTGCTCATGCTGAGAAAAAATACATCGATGCTTTATATTTATTGGAGGATCCGAAATCTGATGAATATCAAAAAGTAGTAAACAAGTTGGCCAAATGCTATGCTGCGCAGAAAAATTTTGCTGGAGCCAAAGAATGTCTCGAGGAACTGTTGTTTTACGCAAAAAAAAATAAAGACTTGGAGAAGCAAGCTGAGTGTCTGCATGCCTTGGCGGTGAATACCCGCAACATGGAAGAATACGATTTGGCGGCACTGATGTGTGAGGAGGAGATCACTTTCCGACTGACACATTTTTCGGATGATTATTGCGGGTTGGCAAGAAGCTACTGCGAAGCGGCCATGTTGTCGTTGCTGCAAAGAAATCCGATGAAGGGCAAGATAAATCTGGACAAAGCGAAACAATATGCCGACAAGTCCGAAGACGAAGATTGTCAAGCCGGGATCATGCGTGGACTGGGAGATTATCATTTCACCCTCAATGAATTGGACAGTGCCCGGGATGCCTATCTGGAAAGCCATGCATTATACATGCAAAATAAAAATGAAGAAGCGGCAGATGAATTACTGGCAAGACTGAAACGTGTAGAGGACGTACGGTAAGAATCCAACTAGGCCATTTTGGATCGCACAGAGCCCTTCTCAAATGAAAAAAGCAACCCATTTCCAGGTCGCTTTGATTTTCTATAAAATCGATAAGATATCCGAGGGTGTCTTGAAGATGTGATCTGCTTCGAAGCCTTCTGACGTGTGGGATCCCCATTCCGCCAAACCGAAAGCGACTGTGGCATTGCGTGCGCATTGATTGTCGTAAATGGAGTCGCCGATGTAGATGGCTTCATTTTCAGAAACGCCCAGTCTCCGTAGGCACTCCGTCAAAGGTTGACCGGATGGCTTATGTTCTTCGGTATCGCTGGATGTGATGATGACGTCGAAATATTCATCCAAACCGTATGGTGTGATATTCAGCTCGTAGCTCTCTTTTGTCTTGGAGGTGACAATGCCTAGTAGGTGACTGTTTTCTTTCAAATGACGCAGCGTATCTTCCATTTCGGCAAAGATACTAACGCTGTCCGCATATGTTTTAGACTGTGCACTCCACTTTGGATGCAGTTCTGCAGCTTGTTCAGGTGTAAAGCCCAATAGTTGCAGTCCTTCCATGCCCGGGATGCCGAAAATCGTACGCATATCTTCCGGCGTTGCAGGTCGGCCGGCATGTTCCTGAAGGACATCATCCAGACCTCTGAAGATTGAATATTCGGTATCGACAATCGTACCATCGACGTCAAAAATAAATGTATGAATCATATGTGCAGCTCCCTTGAAATGTTTCTTGTCATTATAGCACAGCTCGCAACAGTAATAAAATACCCCCGAATGATGCAAACGCATTAAAAAAAGGTTACAATGTGCCGTGTTCGTTTGGAAATGGCGGCCATTGGTTATATACTGTACCTTTAGGAGCATAAAATGTTGCTAAAAGAATAAGGTCGGCTTTGCCGGGTTTTTATAGAGTAAGGGGAATTGAAACATGGCTTTAAACGAGAAAGAATCAAAAATACTGAGCTACATAAAGGAAAATCCTTTCATTTCGCAGCAAGATTTAGCTACAAAGATTGGCTTGTCACGTCCCGCGGTGGCAAACATCATTTCCGGCTTAGTGAGACGGGGATACCTTTTGGGGAAAGCCTATGTCATCAATGACACGCGACCTATCGTCTGTATCGGTGCTGCCTGCATCGATCGCCGCTATTTTGTTGAAGGGGGTCTGGTTCACGGACAATCGAACAATGTCACTTCGCAGACTTCAATTGGAGGGGTTGCGCTCAGTATCGCCGAAAATCTGGGAAGATTGCAGGAAGATGTCGTGATGCTTTCTCTGGTAGGCGACGATGCGGAATGGCATACGATTGAAGAATCCATGCGTCCTTTGATGAAGACAACCGAGGTGGAAATGGTCCCTGGCTTTTCAACAGGCACTTTCATGGAAGTCATCGATGAATCGGGCAAGATGATCATCGGATTGGCGGAGATGGATATCTATGAATACATGCAACCAAAATGGCTGCTGAAGCATCTTTCCACCCTGAAACGGGCGAAATCGATCATCATCGATTCGAATTGTCCGAAAGAAAGCGTAGAGCACTTGCTTGAAATCGGAGCGAAATATAGCATTCCTGTCGCATTGGTCTGCGCATCCGTGTTGAAACTGTACAACATTCCGGATAACCTTAAAGGCTTGAAGCTGCTGATCACTAAGCACGACGAGTCCGAAAAGCATTTCGGTTTCGAAATCAATGATGATGCTTCTTTGAGGAAAGCTTTGCAACTTTGGTTGGATAAAGGAGTACAGCATGTCATCATCACCAAAAATAGTCAATCTGTCGGCTATGCCAGCGAAAAATACGGCATGCACGTCTATGACCTGAAGAATAGCGACAAAGAAAGCGACACCTACATCTGGGGAACCAACGAAGCCCTTTGTGCTGGTATCGTCTACGCATACTTACGGACAGACGATATCACGGAGATGATCCAGACTGGCTTGGTTAACGCCGTCATGTCATCAAAATCAGCCTACAAAGTCCGGCCGAACCTTTCGCAAGCGGTGTTGCGTAAGGATGTTAAAGAAATCGGCAAGTTGGAAAGCAGAGAAATTTAAATAGTCAAGAGCTTAGAATCCTAGTAAATACCGGTATCCATCTAGGTGATACTCATTTTAGCGATCAAATAACCAAAAAGAGCCTGGTCTCCAGGCTCTTTTTGGTTTGTAAAATTATCAACCGAAGCACCGCCAATCTTTTGTTTCTTTCGTAAGTATAGTAAAATAAGAATAAGGAAAGCGTTTTCTGGTTGATTATTCCAAAGGAGTGGGTTTGAATGGTTCAGTATAAAAACATCTTGATCCCAGTGGACGGATCAGAGGCTTCGATCAAGGCGTTCAAACAGGCGGTCCATATCGCTGAAAGGAACGATGCCGCGCTTTATCTTGTTGCGATACTGGATAAAAAAGACAACGCCGAAGAAGCTGCCCAGCTGCAGCACGATAAGGATTCTTTATTCGATGAATTGGACAGATATGCGCGGGCGAACGGAGTCGCAGTGCATAAAGAAATGCGCTCGGGGAACGCCAAGGAAATGATTGCGAAGACGCTTGTGGAAGAATGGAAGTGTGACTTGATTGTAATGGGTGCGACAGGTAAGGGCACCATCGCTAAATTGGTGGTCGGTTCGGTTACGAACCATGTCATCAAACATGCACCCTGTGATGTATTAATCGTAAGGAAAAATTAATCAGACGCTTTTGAACAAACGAATCAGGAGACGCAAAAAAGTCCAACTACGACAATGTAGCTGGACTTTCCTTTTTCTATAAAATGATTTTTGCAGTACTGCCTTCTGCGGTGCGGTCGACTTCGATGTGGACGGGAATCCGTGTCTTCAGTTCTTCAACGTGCGAGATGATGCCGACCAAACGGCCGCTGCTGTTCAGTGAGAAGAGTGCTTCGATTGCGGTATCCAATGATTCAGGATCCAGCGAACCGAAACCTTCATCGATGAACAGCGTATCGATCTGGATACCGCCGCTGCGGCTCTGCATCACATCACTTAAACCCAACGCCAGCGCAAGAGATGCTTTGAAGCTTTCTCCGCCCGATAAAGTTTTGACGCTGCGGGTTTGGCCGGTATAATGATCGAATACATTCAGGTCAAGCCCCTTGGCTCCGGAACCTTTGCCTTTGTCTTCCTTCCGCAACAACAGGTAGCGGTTGTTCGTCATCTGTTGGAAGCGAAGATTGGCGGCTTCGATGATTTCTTCATAGTAGATCGCCAGCACGTAGCGTTCGAAGGAAATATAGTCGGTTTCTTTGGTGCCGTTGGCGATGTCCGACAATGTTCTGAATTTTTGGTAATCAGCAATAATCTGCTGTTGCTTTTTGTAGATTGCAGTGATTTCTTGTGCCGCTTTCTTTAGCATTTGGATGTCGCCTGCGAGTTGACCTTTCTGCTCTTCCGATTCACGGATTCTGTTTTCCAGAAGCAATTTTTGATTGGTGCAGGAGTCGATCGTCTGATCTGCTGACAATGCCGCTGCGATTTTTCTTAGCTCGCGCAAGCGGGTCAATGTGACATTCAGCTCATCTTCATGGCAGCGGATTTTTTTCTGCAGCTCCAGATGCAGGGTCTGATCCAGAATCAGATGGGCAAAAGGCTCTTCCAGACCGGCAGCAGCCAACGCGCTTGTGTAGGCTGTTTCTGCCTCCAGCAAAGCTGTCGTGGATTCTTCGACTTGAGTCGCATAGCTGGTCCGGTTGGCCAGACAGACTGCGGTATTTTTCTCGAGCTCCGCTAGCTCTTTATTCAGTTTAGTGTAGTCGCTCGTGCAAGTCTCAATGGTTTCGTTGAGCCGCAGAATCTCTTGCTGCACGTTTGCGATTTTTTTGTCGCCCAAAACTTGTTTTTCCTGGGCGATGTCTGCCAACAAGTCACGGGAAAGTGTCTCATTCAACAGTAAAGTCTGTTGGAGCGCAAGACTGTTCTGGTCGATTTCCTGGAGTTTCACCTCGACGTTATTCAGCTCCTTGACGAGCGTATCTTCCTCGGTAAGCACCTTCTGCAGGAGTTCCATCTCCAGCAACAGAGATTTCTCTGATGCGATCTCTGTATTGCGATTGACTTCCTGTTCCTGTTTGTAGGCTGCGAACGCTTCAGCCGGAACGGCGAATTCATTGTAAAGATCAGCCAATTGTTTTCGGATGCCGGAAAGTTCGGCAGTTGCCTGCTGGTAATCCGCATAGGCCTGATTCCGTTTTTTCTCAAGCTGTTCCCGCTCCTGATCGGAGAGAGTCTCCGCCATTTTTTGTGCGGGTGCGGGATGGTCGATTGAACCGCAGACAAGACAAGCTTCTCCATCAATCAGTTGTTCGGCTAAGATGCCGGCGATGTTACGGTTGTGGAGGAGAGTTTCATCCTTGAACTGTTGATCAAGCCAGACATATTCTTTTTCAAGAATCAGAAAATGCTCAGATTTGACCGTCTGCTCAGTCAACAATTTTTCGGTTTGGCTGATCCTTTTCTGAAGCTGTTCTGATCGCTGCAGGCTCATTTTGCATGCGTTCAATTGCTCTTGAAGGATTGCCGCATCCTTTTGAGCTTGTTTCACTGCTGCAAGTTTTTGCTGGCACTGTTCCTGATTTTCCCTCTGCGTCTGTTTGGAATCGGCATGTTTCTGCAGTTCTTTGGTGACGTCGTGGCAAGCTTTCTGGCAACCGGCTAGTTCTTTCTCCTTTTTCGCCAGTGCGATAAGCTGTTTTTCCTGTCCTTTTAAGGTGTCGATCTGCTCACGCAAGCCCGGAATCAGGGAAAGGGCAAGTTCAGCTGCTTCGAACGCTGGTTTTTTATCGCGTGAAGCCTGAGTCAATTGGTCCAAGAGCGCATCATTTTGTTTGGCTTGTTCCTGTTTTGCAACTTGGATTGTGGAGGCTGCAACGCACAGCAACCTTTTTTCCTCGGCCTTGACGGCTTGCACATGGCGTTCGAGTTGCCGTTTCCAATCGTCAACGGCGGTCTCCTCTTCCAATAGTGCGAGTTGCTTCGTTTCCAACTGCATGATTTCCTCGAGCAGTTTGATTGTGTCGGAAGCAGATTGGCTTTGGGAACGTAAGGCTGTGAGCTGCTGTTCTTTGGTGGCGCGGTCTTTTTCAAGTGCTGCTAACAGTTCTGTAATCCGCACAAGAATTCGCTTGGTATCCTGCAAAGTGAGGGCTGCCTGAAGACCTTCATCGTTGATTCCCGAGGCAAAGGAGTAGGCTGTCAGCAGCGAATCCTGGGCGGAAGTCGCTTGGCTCTGGAGCGCTTTTGCTTTCTCCTTCAGTTGCTCCTGGAAATTTTTCAGGATTTCAGTACCGAAGATGTTCCGGAAGATAGTCTCTTTTTCGTTGCTGTTCGATTCGAGCAATTTCTTGAACTCACCTTGCGGCAGCATAACGATCTGCTTGAACTGCTCGTAATTCAGGGAAAGCAGCTGCTCTATTTCAGCATTGGCATCGCGTGCTTTTGTCGTGACGGTGCCGTCGTGAAAGAAGGCCACGTCAGCTTTCAGATCGATGATTTTTCCGCTCTTGCCGGGACCCGTCTGGGCAGGGGAGCGTCTCACGCGGTAAGTCTTTCCGTTGTATTCGAATTCCAGATCGACGTAACAGACCGACTCTTCCGTTGCGAACTGCGACTTGAAGGTGTCCTTTTCCCGGCTGCTGCCGCTGGCGACGTCGTAAAGAGCGTAGGCGATGGCATCGAAAATTGTGGTTTTGCCGGCACCCGTAGGCCCGCTGACAAGAAACAGCGTTTGGTTCTGGAATTTCGTGAAGTCCAATACGATCTTTTCTTTGTAAGGACCGAAGGCGTTCATCTCTAATTTTAAGGGTCTCATCTAATCTTTCCTTCCCAAAGCGGAAAAGATATCCGCAACGATTTTTTGACTGGAATCATCCAATTCTATGGCGCGGTATTGTTCATAGAAATCCTTGAACAGGTCAGGATAAGAGAGCTGCTGCAGATCATCCCGGTTATGCTGGAGGGCCACTGATTCGGTTTCCCTCCGGCTGACGTACTCGAGCCCCATCGCCTGTGGATAGCGGCGGCGCAATTGGTTCATTGCGTCAAGTACATATTCCGTATCCTCCAGTTCAAAGAACAAGTAATCTTCGGATTGGCCTTTCATCAGCTCGGTAAATGTGCTCCTGATTGTGCGCATATCGCGTAAAGGCTTGATGCGGAGCGGTTCGATCTCCAGTTTGCCTTTTTCTATCGTTACGATACTCGTTTGCTTCTGGTGCGGGGTTTCCGATTTGGAATACTTGAGGATCGAACCGCTGTAGCGGACTCTGTCATCTTTGACTTTCTGGGCCTTGTGCAGATGTCCTAAAGCTACGTAATCGAAATCTGTGAACAAAGACACATCTACGTACTCGGAAGTGCCGATGCTGAGGGGACGTTCGGAATCGGATGGTTCGCTGGTGTCGTTTCCTGACTGGATCACATAGCCGTGCGCAATCAGGATGTTCACTTCATCCAGGTTCATCGTTGCTTTGACGGTCGCCAACTGCGCACGGATGGCGTCCTCCATATTTTTGATGCTGTCATCCTTGAGCGTTTCCCGGACATAGACATGATCCGCAAAGGGCAGCAGATAAAAATTGGTTCCTTGGAAGGAAACTTTGCGGATGACCTCCTTCATGGTTCCTTCTATGTAGAGGCGGCTGTCGGCCAACAGGTCGGCGGCGTATTCGATCCGTTCGTTGCTGTCGTGGTTGCCGGCGATGACGAAGACGGGCACGCCCAATTCCTTCACCATCCGGGTCAGTGCCTGATTGGCCAGCGCCACAGCTTCTTTTGGCGGCAATGCGCGGTCGTATAGATCCCCGGCCATGATGATTGCGTCAATTTCTTTTTCTTTGAGTGCTTCAATCAGGTTCATCAGGTAGTGGGTTTGATCTTCCAGCATGGAAAAATCATTGACGATTTTGCCTAGATGCCAATCAGCCGTATGCAGTATTCTCATGGAAAAGTCTCCTGTCGTCGGTAAGTATTTGGATTAACAAAGTTTTGCGCATCTTATTTTTAAAGAAAATAAGTTCATTTTCCATTATAACAGACTATCCCGGAGGCGAGCAGGGACAAATGCAGTCGGCGATTGAAATACTAGTGATGTGGACGGTTTTGGGCTATAGTATGGGTATGAGGTCTGGATAATAAAGCAGTTGAAGGAGGAGCCGAAATGGATCTGGGGTTAACGAACAAAGTGGCATTGGTCATCGCATCGAGTCAAGGGTTGGGCAAGGCGGTGGCGAAAGAACTGGTCAAAGAAGGCGCGCATGTCATGCTCACAAGCAGAAGCGAGGACAAATTGGCTGAAGTCAAAGTAGAGTTGGAAGCGTTACATGCCGGCAAGGTCGCCTATTTCCCGTGTGACATCACCAAAAGTGAGGATATCCAAAAGCTTGTGGCAAGGACGCATGAAGTGTTCGGCAAAATCGATATTTTGTTGAACAATGCAGGCGGCCCGCCAAGCGGGAAATTCGATTCTTTTTCCGATGAGGCTTGGCAGCAAGCTTTCGAATTGAACTTGCTGAGCTATATCCGGATCATCCGCGAAGTGCTGCCTGATCTGCGCAAAGAGGGCGGTCGCATCGTCAACATCGCTTCGATTTCGGTGAAGACGCCATTGCCGAATCTGGTCCTTTCCAATACGTTCCGGAACGGTATCGTCGGATTGAGCAAGACGCTTGCCGACGAATTGGCGGCCGACAACATTCTTGTGAATGTGGTTGCGCCGGGCAAAATCGAAACCGGTCGCCTGAAATATCTGAATGAAGCGAGCGCAAAAGCGAAGGAGTTGTCATTGGCGGAAGTAGACAAAGCCGCAATCGCAGGCATACCATTGGGCCGCTACGGTACACCGGAAGAATTCGCGAAAGCTGTCGTTTTCCTTCTTTCCGGTGCGAACACTTACATTACCGGCAGCACACTATATGTGGATGGTGGGGCAGTCAAAGCGATTTGAAGCCGAACTGCCATCTGAAACAGACAGGAGAATGAAATATGGGACAAGTAATCATCAACGCAGACGATTTTGGTCTCACAAATGGCGTGAATTACGGCATCGTCGACAGTTTTTTGTACGGAATCACCACTTCGACGACCTTGTTGGCAAACGGGGAGGCTTTCGATCATGCTGTGGAATTGGCATCCGATCATCCGGATCTGGAAATCGGTGTCCATCTGAATTTGACGCTTGGGAAGCCTTTGTTGCCTGATACCAAAAGCATCAGTGCCGGTGGGCGTTTCCACACCAGGGAGTACGTGCAACAGCATGCGGCTTCGTTGGATCTGGATGAAGTGTATGCAGAGTGGCATGCACAAATCGAAAAGGTGCGCAAAGCTGGCATCAAACCGACGCACTTGGACTCACACCACCATGTGCATATGATGGAGCCGCTCAGCAAAGTCATCCTGTCGTTGGCTATCCAGTATGAACTGCCGATCCGCAATCATTTCGAAGGCAGCCATGGGGTGATGCACACAGACCGTCAATTCGACCTCGGTTTTGCGGCCGAAAAACCGCAGGCAGAATTGGGGATGGGTGTGATGGAGAAATTGGATGACATCATGACCGTTCTGGAAAAGCCAAATACTTCGGTTGAATTGATCGTCCATCCGGGCTATGTCGATGCCAGTCTGGAACGCATAAGCAGTATGCAGAAGGACCGGGCCTACATGGCGGAATTCTTGATGCATTCCGATTTTGCCGATCGCATCCGTGAAGACGAGGCAATCGAATTGATTTCGTATGCAGAATTGGAAGAATAACACAATAAGAAATGAAACAAAGGCTGCCTCATTGTTTTCGGGCTGCCTTTGTTTCGTTGTTCTCCGGTAAAAGGAGGCTTGGCCGGAGTTCGAACTGCATTTGGCTTGCGGGCTCAGATGAGATTGACTTCGACAGAGCTAAAGGAGATGGAATGGCGATCAGTATCCTGAAGGAATGCTCAGAACGGTGGGCCAAATTGTCGAATAGCCGAGGAACATGCAACAATTTGGCCTCGCACTCAAAAAAAGCGGGCACGCATCATGCATCCTCGCCTTTCTCACAGTTGTAAGGCTACTTAAGTTAAAGACATTCTTATTCGGCCAGCGGTTTTATTTCAGGAAGTTCCTTTTGTATTTATTACTAAATTATAATTATTATCATTAACAAAAATAAGGACAACAGTGATACAATAGAGAAATGGAAGATAGCCAATCTGGACAGCGCTGGTCGAAGAGCACACCAGGTTCGGCTGCCTAATGCATAATGAATGATAAAGGAGAAATTTAAAAAATGGCACTATTGGAAATGGATCATCTGAGCTTTGTTTCGGATGGCAAAGTCATTCTGGATGACATCACCTATTCGCTCGATGAGGGGGAATTCCTTTCGATAACAGGCCCATCCGGAAGCGGCAAGAGCACATTATTGAAGATCATCGCGACCATCCTTTCGCGCAGTGAGGGAGACATACGCTACAACGGGAAATCGTTGGATGATTACGAACCCACCGAATACCGCAAAGAGGTTTCCTACACATTCCAGACACCCGTTCTGTTCGGGAAAACCGTCCGCGATAATTTGGCCTTTCCATACGAAATCCGCAAAAAGGAATTTGATGAAAAGAAAGCCGTCGCATATTTGGAGTCGGTCGGATTGCCGAAGGAATATTTGGACAAAGAGATCAACACCTTGTCAGGCGGAGAAAAACAGCGAGTCGCCTTGATCCGCAATGTTCTTTTCCAACCGAAAATACTCTTGCTAGATGAGGTGACGAGCGCCCTTGATGAAGCGAACCGCCAGATTATTTGGAAATGGCTCCACGAAATGCGCGCGCAATCCGACATGACCATCATCATGGTCAGCCATAACGAAGAAGAATCCCGGCTGGCAGATAAGAACATCAATATTGTTGCCGGAAAAATTGTAAAAGGGGAGGAGAATTAAGATGGATCTACAAGTCAGTCCAATCACGCTCATGTTGAGCTTTTCGCTGGTATTGGTGGGCGTCTACATTTCCTACAAGGAAAAATTAGGCACGGCTAGAGACATTTTGTACAGTATCGCCAGAGCGGTTGTGCAATTGGTTGCGGTCGGGTACGTTTTGACTTATCTGTTCAACGTGAACAACACAATCGTCACTTTGGCGATGGTTGCGGTCATCGTTTTCAATGCGTCCTGGAATGCCCACAAGCGCAGCAGCAGTATCCCGAACTCGCTGAAAATTTCATTGATCGCCATTTCTGCTTCAGCGATTTTGACGTTATCCATTTTGGTTCTGTCGGGATCCGTCAAATTTATCCCTTCACAGATTGTGCCGATTACCGGGATGATCGCCGGAAATGCGATGACGACCATCGGCTTGTGCTACCGCAATTTGAATTCGTTGTTCCGTGATCAGCGCCAACAGATACTGGAAAAATTGTCGTTAGGAGCGACCCCGAATCAAGCTTCACGCACGATCTTGAGGGAAACGATCAAGTCAGGCATGCAGCCATCCTTAGATTCCGCGAAAACGGTGGGCATCGTTTCCTTGCCTGGGATGATGTCGGGTCTGATGTTTGCCGGAACCGTACCGCTGACTGCCATCATGTATCAGATTATGGTGACCTTCATGCTAGTGGCGGCGACGAGTATTTCCTCTTACATCGCATCCTTCTTGGCATACCGTGAATTTTACAACGACAGACAGCAATTGCGTGTCTGAGGATGACCTATTTTTCGGTTGGTTCCTTCTGAAAAGTATGGTATCCTTTCTGTTATAATATTGATTTTGGAGGCGCAAACGTTGAGTGGATTAATTTATCGCAGAAATCACCGCATCAAAGGCTATGAATGTGACATCACCGGTGAAATCACACTTCCTTCGCTCGTGAACCTGATGATGGATCTGTCGGGACAGCAAAGCGATTCACTCGGGAATACGAATGATCAGATGACCGAACGGGGCCTGAGTTGGATCATTGTGCAATACGACATGCAGATCGAACGTATGCCCCATAGTGGAGAGGAAATCATCCTGGAAACGGAAGCGATGAGCTTTAACCGCTTCTTCACCTATCGCCGCTTCCGTGCTTACGATGAGAGCGAGCAACTGTGTGTGGAAGTGATGACGAATTTCGTCATGATGGACATTGAGTCCCGGAAGATGGTCCAGATCCAGAAAGACTTGTTGACCGTCTATCAGGCCGATGAAATCCGGACGATGGTACGCATGCAGAAACCGATCCAACTGGAGCAGGAAAACCGCAGGGAACAGGAATTCCGCGTCAGATACTTGGACATCGACTACAATCGCCATGTCAACAATGCGAAATATTTCGACTGGATCATCAATACGATCGATCCTAAATTCATCATGGATCACCAGATGGCTGCAGTCACCATCAAATATGAAAAAGAGGTCGAGTACGGCAACAGCATCACCAGCGTCATGACAACGAAAGAAGCGGAGAACGGCGACATCATCACCGCCCATCGCATCATGAACGGCGAAGACCTGGCTTGTGAAGCCCATCTGATTTGGAAAAAAGTGTAGAAAAGCGGAAAGCCTACCAGTTGCATTTAAACTGGTAGGCTTTCCGCTTTTTAAGTGATCTTTTTATGCGTTTTCTTTATAAAGTGCATTTATTCTTGCTTGCACGTCTCTATCCGCCAAGAAGTCCTCGTAGGTTGTTTCCATTCTGTCCACAACGCCGTTTGGAGTTACTTCGATGATGCGGTTCGCAGTAGTGTTGATGAACTCGTAATCGTGTGAAGTGAACAACAAAGCACCTTTGAAGGCGATCATGCCGTCATTCAATGCAGTGATGGATTCAAGATCCAAGTGATTCGTCGGGTCATCCAACACTAAGACGTTTGCTTTGGAAAGCATCATTTTCGAAAGGATGATACGTACTTTTTCTCCCCCGGACAGGACAGAAACTTTCTTCATGACGTCTTCACCTGAGAACAGCATGCGGCCCAAGAAACTGCGCAAGAAGGTATTGTCATCTTCTTCTTTGCCGGCGAATTGGCGCAACCATTCCAGAATTGTGATGTCGGCAACTGGGAATTCGTTCGTGTGGTCCTTCGGCAAGTAGCTTTGTGAAGTCGTAACGCCCCATTTGAAGCTTCCGCCGTCAGCTTCCATTTCACCCATCAAAATTTTGAAAAGGGTGGAGGTAGCGATGTCTTTGCGGCTTGTGAAAGCGACTTTATCGCCTTTGTTCAAAGCAAAGCTGATGTTGTCCAAAATTTTGACGCCATCTATAGTCTTGGAAAGGTTTGAAACCATCAATAAATCATTTCCGATTTCGCGTTCCGGCGTGAAGCCGACGAAAGGATATTTACGGGATGAAGGTTGAATATCATCCAAAGTGATTTTATCCAATGTCTTTTTACGTGAAGTCGCTTGTTTCGATTTCGAAGCGTTGGCACTGAAGCGCGCAATGAAGTCCTGCAACTCCTTGATCTGCTCTTCCTTTTTCGCATTGGAATCTGCAGCCAATTTAGCAGCCAACTGACTGGATTGCATCCAGAAGTCGTAGTTTCCGACATATAGTTTGATTTTTCCGAAGTCGACGTCACACATGTGCGTACATACGGTGTTCAGAAAGTGACGGTCATGGGAAACAACGATGACTGTGTTCGGGAAATTGATCAGAAACTCGGATAACCACTCGATTGATTCTTTGTCCAAACCGTTTGTCGGCTCGTCCAACAGCAATACGTCCGGTTTGCCGAATAACGCTTGCGCCAGCAAAACTTTAACTTTTTGCGGTTCCAACAAGTCGCTCATCTGCTTGTAGTGCAAGTCTTCTCCGATGCCAAGACCTTGCAGAAGGCTGGCAGCATCGGATTCGGCTTCCCAGCCGTCCAATTCAGCGAATTCGCCTTCAAGTTCGCCGGCTCTGATGCCGTCTTCTTCAGTGAATTCAGTTTTCGCATAGATGGCGTTTTTCTCGGCCATGATTTCATAAAGACGCTTATGTCCCATGATGACGGTGTCCAAGACTTGATGTTCTTCGAAACCGTAGTGGTTCTGATTCAGTACGGCCAAACGTTCATTTGGATCCAAGATGATATCGCCTGTTGTCGGTTGGATGACGCCTGATAAAATCTTCAAGAAAGTAGATTTTCCAGCTCCGTTTGCACCGATTACGCCATAGCAGTTACCAGGGGTGAACTTTAGATTGACATTGTCAAACAACTTGCGATCGGAAAATTGTAGACTGACATTTGATACGGTAATCATTTTTTTACATTCCTCAATTCTTGTTTATAGTCAATTAATTCTAGCATATTCCTGAAAAAATAAAAGGATTTTAACACAGTGTTTACAAAAAACGAGTAAGGTTGTTTCATTTGTGGCAATCGTTTGTTCTCTTTTGTCGTGATGTTGGTATTATTTTCGGATGACAACCAGGGCGTGCAGGCCGGCCATAAAAATGAGAATTGGGTAAGTTTTTCTGGTTGAACGCTCCCAATGATAGTAACAGCGGAAGTGCCATGATAGAATGAACAAAATTGAAACAGAAAGTTGGCTGAGTCTTAATGGATAAAAAATTATCGAATAAAGAATATATATACATCGGCTCCATGCTGTTCGGCTTATTTTTCGGGGCCGGAAACCTGATATTCCCGGTTCATATGGGGCAATTGGCTGGACAAAATTTGATTCCGGCGATACTGGGGTTTATCGTGACGGCAGTAGGATTACCGTTCCTGGGCATCGTAGCGATGGGACTCTCCGGAAAAGAAAGTCTGCTGGAAATGGCGAGCAAAATCCATCCCAAGTACGGCGTTTTCTTCACCGCGGCACTTTATCTAACGATCGGTCCGTTCTTTGCGACACCGCGTACCGCGACAGTGTCCTTTGAGGCAGCTTTTGCTCCTTATTTGGATCTTTCAATGACAAGAATGGCGCTTTTCCTGTTCTCATTGCTTTTCTTCGCGGCTGTGCTTTGGTTCTCCCTGAAGCCATCGGAAATATTGAAATGGGTAGGCAAGGTTCTGAACCCAATTTTCTTGGTTTTTCTTTCGATTCTGATCCTCTTCGGATTTTTCGCGCCGATGGGTACCGCGAGTGAAATGCCGGTGGATGCGAGCTATCAGACAGGTGCATTCTTCAAAGGCTTTCTGGAAGGGTACAACACGATGGATGCTCTGGCTTCCTTGGCTTTCGGCATCATCGTCGTAACGACGATCCAAGGCTTGGGCGTTACAAAGACAACGACCATCGCGAAAGACACGATAAAATCCGGGACAATCAGCATGCTATTGATGGCTGTCATTTACGGTTCGTTGGTTTACTTGGGCGCAACGAGCCGTGGTGTTTTTGAAATAAGCGACAATGGGGGGATTGCCTTAACGCAAATCTCAAACGAGTACTTCGGCATGTTCGGTGCTGTTCTGTTTGCGGTCATCATCACCGTTGCCTGTCTGAAAACAGCAATCGGCTTGATCACGGCCATCAGCGAAACGTTTGTGCATATGTTTCCGGGCACGTTGGATTATAAAAAATACGTCTATCTTTTTACAGCCATTTCCTTCGGGTTGGCGAATCTGGGTTTGAATCAGATTATCGCGTTCTCGATTCCGGTGCTGATGTTCCTTTATCCACTGGCGATCACATTG
Source organism: Trichococcus sp. (assembly GCF_055118575.1). NCBI lineage: Bacteria > Bacillati > Bacillota > Bacilli > Lactobacillales > Carnobacteriaceae > Trichococcus > Trichococcus sp. The sequence goes on from NZ_JBSQPW010000004.1 coordinate 65,473, forward strand.
ATTTTCCTGTCGATCATGAGCAACCTTTTCAATGATCGGACGATAGTCTACCAGATGACGACCTTGTTCACTTTACCGTTCGCAACCGTTGATTTCCTGAAGGCTTTGCCGGAAGGGATCAGAGACGCTGTCGGCCTCAACGGTGTCATTTCCTCGGCCGATGCCGCAATCCCGTTATCCGATATCGGAATGGGGTGGCTGATCCCATCCGTAATCGGTTTTGCGATCGGCTTGGCAATTTCGAAAAACAACAAAACAGCATAAAATGAAGGAACGAGGCTGTCTCAATCGGAGATAGCCCCGTTTTTCCGTATTGTCGGCCGACTGCTGGTCGGAAGAGTGCGGCGGATTCGAGCCCCAGATCCGACTAGGCGTCCCTCCACCGGAGTACGCCGGTAACTATCGGCGTGAACTACGACGAGGCCGCCATCATCGGAGAACGCAAACTAAATGTTGGCCGCTCCTCCGGTGAAACCTGCGTTCACCGGAGGAGCGACATTCGGAACCCTAAGTTTGCCCGATAAAACAAGACCGCCTCTATTGAGACGGTCTTGGTCTTGTCTGCCGTTATTTCTTGAACCTTCGCTGGATTTTTTTTAACCAGGAATCCTTTTCGGAGAGTGACGGGATTTCTTTTTCCTTGTTCGCAAGCTCCATGAAATATTTTTGTGCATCCATTGCTGGTTTATCGTTGCGCACATGTCGATAGGTCCCGTCAGGATGCAGTTCGCGCGCTTTCGTGTTGTCTGCAAGGTAGACAGCCATCAATGATAGGATTTCTTTCTTGATGGCGTCATCCAGAATCGGAAATTCTATCTCGACGCGTTTGATCATATTGCGGGTCATCATGTCTGCAGAAGACAGGAACAGGTTTTCATCTCCGTTATGATGGAAATAGTAGACCCGGCTATGCTCCAAGAAGCGGCCGACGATGCTGCGGACATGGATGTTCTCGCTCACGCCGGGTACTTGGGGTTTCAGGCCACAGATGCCGCGGATGATCAGGTCTACCCGGACACCGGCTTGGCTGGCTTCGTAGAGTTTCATGATGACGCGTTTGTCGGTCAAAGAGTTCATTTTCGCGATGATATGCCCATTCGCGAATTGTTTGTGTGAGGCGATTTCGTCGTCGATATATTCAATGAACGAATCCCGGATTTCGAAAGGCGACACATGAAGGTGATTGTACTCTGGCTGATCCGAATAGCCGCTTAAGTAGTTGAAGAAGTTTGTGGCATCCTCGCCGATCTCCTTGTTTGCGGTGAAGATGGCCATGTCCGTATACAGTCTGGCGGTCTTATCGTTGTAATTGCCGGTAGCCAGATGGACATAACGGACGATGCTGTTATTTTGTTTTTTTACGACCATCGTGATTTTGCTGTGGGTCTTCAGGTGGGTCATCCCATAAAGGACATGCGCACCGGCTTCTTCCAATTCTTTTGCCCATTGCACATTATTCTCTTCATCGAAACGGGCTTTCAGCTCGACCAGCACAGTGACTTGTTTGCCGGATTCGGCTGCAATCTTTAAAGCTTCGATGATTGGTGAATCTTTGCTGACCCGGTAGAGGGTCTGCTTGATGGCGATCGTATCTTCATCCTCAGCAGCGCTCTTGATGAAGTCAACGACCGGATCGAACGAGTCATACGGATGATGCAAGAAGACATCCTGCTTTTCGACTACATCAAAGATGTTTTTCCCGGACAGATCACTAGGTATGACGGGTGAGAAGTCAGGGTAGACTGCATCCGGCAAAACAATCATCAGATAACGGGTCAATTTGCTGAGGAAAGTGAGATCAAGCGGACCATCGATCATATAGACATCGCGATCCTCGAGATCCAATTCTGTCTGCAAAAAGCGCACGTCTCCCTGGAGGGTCTCGAGCGTATCGCGTGTGTCGACTTCGAGGCGGACAGCCATGCCATTTTTACGTTTCTTCAGGTAATCCTGGATGACCACAAGCAGATCATCGGCTCCATCCTCATGCAGCTCCAAATCCGCATTGCGGGTGATTCGGCAGCTGAAGCTGTTTGTGACGGTGAAACCTTTAAACAACGTATGGATGAAATGGCGCACAATGTCTTCCAACAGAACGATGCCGATATCGTTTTTGTCTTCGTCCAATAAAATGAATCGTTGCAACGGAGCCGGAACAGGCACAATCGCAACCCGGGTCGTATCTTCCTTTTGTAAGTTGACGAAAATATGGATCAATTTATTGTTCAAGTTGGGGAAGGGACGGTAGGCATCGATCCCTAACGGCGTTAAGGCAGGGAAAATTTGCTCATGGAAGGTATCTTCAATAATCGCCAGTTCGCTTTCGGAAAGGTCGCTTATTTTTTTGACGCGGATCTTTTTTTCAACCAATCTGGTCAAAAGTCCATAATAGTATTTGTATTGCAAAGCGATGTTCTCGCTGTTTTTCTTGGAGATGGCAGTCAACTGTTCAAGGGGAGTCATATCGGTTTTACTGTCCGTTATATGATAGCCGAGCTTGAATTGATCCTGCAACCCGGCAACCCGAACCATGTAGAATTCATCAAGATTTGAACTTGCAATTGATAAAAAGTTCAGCTGCTCAAGCAAAGGGTTTTGAGGATCTTGCGCTTCCTCGATGACACGTTTGTTGAAGTCCAGCCAACTCAACTCTCGATTGAAATAATAATCTGCATGAGCAAGATTGGGTTTACTATCTGATTCCATCATATGACACATCCGTTCGTTCGATTTCTAAGCTTTATTTATAGCATATCAGTGTTGAGTTTCTGTAAAGATAATGTTAAGTTTTCCGTTCAGCAAACGCTCGATGTGTTTACGTTGGCGTTCGGCGCGATACTCTTCGGCAAGAATGTCCCCTTGATAATAGAGCACCAGATCGTGCCCAATTTTTGTCTTATTGATTTTGATGTCCTGGATGACCGCCATGTGGGAATCGTTGATGGCGTCGGCGAACTTGATGATGCCGCCGAATGATTGCAGTTGATCAATCTGAGTCACGGTGTACCATTCTGTATAGCCGGTCAGGTATTGGTTTACGAGCGATCGGTTTTTGAAACTGGCCAGCAAAGCAATGCTGACCCGTTCTTTGTGGCTGATGCCATCCAAGTCGCTGTTTGAGATGATGTAAAAAGTATGCTGTGAACTGGCGCCTGTTTCGACGAATTGGCCAAGGTAATAGAGGTAGCTTCCGAAATGCAGGAGTTTCTCCATTTCCGGATTCTTGTCAAAAATCCCCAACCGGCACAATTCCTCATAAAGCATATCGACCAACTTCACCCTTTGCTGCGCAACATGCGCCAAAGTATGGTAGCTGGCGGCAATTCTGCTGACCGATTGGGCCGCGATATTGAAAACGTTGAAGGCTCTGTTTTCGTATTTGTTGTTCAGATATTCCATCACGATGCCTTCACGCAAGCCTTTGTTGCTGAACAAGAACACAGGGGCCTTCACTTCATCGAAGAGCGTATTGAACACCACGTTCGCCGGTATAATCAGATCGGTTCGGTCCCGGCTCAGTCCATCCAGGTTCTGCAGTTGCGGAATGCTCAATGATTGGAACAAATCCAATGTCTTCTGAAGGTCGTTTTTGTACATGCGGTATCCGTGCACGCCCGCTAAGCGATAATTGACTTGGCGTTGGTGAACATTCGCGATGCTGCGGGCAGATCCGCCCATGGCTACGATCGGCACCTGTTTTTTGCTGAGCCATTTGATTGACTTGAATTGCTCCTTCACAAATTCCTGCATTTTCTTGATTGCTTTCGGATCATTGTGTTCTTTGCCGTCAAAGAACATCTGCTTCAATGTCACGACACCAAACGGGAAACTGTGGTAAAGCTGGAGCTCTTTATTCTCATAGTAGGTGACTTCCGTGCTGCCGCCGCCGATGTCGATCGTGATGCCGCTAGGGAATTGGGTTGTATGCAGAACGGCATAATTCCCGTAAAAGGCTTCTTTTTCTTCCGGCAACAGCATCATTTCGATTCCGGTTTTTTTGCGCACTTGCGCGATGATGTCCTCGCGGTTGGTGGATTGCCGGATGGCGGCAGTCGCTACCGGCATCAGAATGCTGACTTGATACTGGTCGGCAACGGATTTGAAGCTTTTCAGGACTTTGATGAGTACATCGATTCCTGTTTGGGACATCTTTTTCTTTTTGTCCAAATATTGAAACAACCGAGCTGGGGTCTTGATGTTCTGGACTTGAAACATTGTAAAGTGTTCATCGATTTCAAAGATGACCAGACGGATAGTATTGGATCCGATGTCGATTAAACCTATTCTCTCTAATAACATGCGTGTCTCCTTCTGAACCCCGAATCTTCCAAGATTCCTCACTTTACATTTTACTGGAATTCAGCAGATTTGTCATAAAATTATCTTTTTATGTTGCAGAATTAAGCTATCTGAACCGAATTTATATTACAGTGGAGAATCTTATGTTACGGATAAGTTACAAAATGGTCTTTCGGAAGGTGGAATATGACTTGATCGAATCATTTGATACGAAACAGTAAAAGTAATGCAACCATCCATCAAGTGATTTTCGATATAATAAAGGAGCATTTTCCAACGAGAAAAGAGAGGCGTGAGATTTTGAATCATAAAAAGCGTATAGGGAAACTGATGTTGGCCGGCTTGGCAGCAAGTCTGACCCTTTCCATTACACAAGTTCAAGGTTCCACCTTAGATACTTTAACCCAAGAAGAACAAAAGACGGAAGCTCAAATTGCCTCTGTAGAGGTGACTATCGGCGAAACATTGGCATCGATCAACCTAAAGCAAATGGGGATAGATGACCTGAAGGCGCAAATTACTTCTACGGAAGAGAGCCAAATCGAGACTAGAGCAGCCATCGAAGCGCAAAAAGAAGTGATCGCTTCGCGGAAGGAACAACTGAAAACACGGCTCGTTGCCTTGCAGACTTCTGGTGCAACGACGAACCAAATTTTGATGTTGTTGGATTCCGAAAATTTTGCCGATTTCATCAATAGGGCGTATGTAGTCAGCCAGTTGCAGGCGGCTGACAATGAACAAATTGAATCTGCCATCTCGGAAGAGGAGAAACTGATTGCATTAGAGGAGCAGTTGGCTGAGGAAATCCAAGCAGTCAAGGCTGCTGAAAGCCGTCTCAAATCAGAATCCGCTGCGTTGGCTGCCGAATTGAATGTTCTGAAGGGCGTTTTGTCCGACAATCAAATCGTTCTTTCGCAGGTGAAAGCGGAGTATGCGGATGAAGCAGCCCGTTTGGCTGCGGAAGAGGCTCAAGCCAAAGCTGATGCCGAAGCAATGGAAACTGCTGCAAAAGTAGCGGAAGAACAGCGAATTGCGGAATCGACCAGTGCCATTGCAGTAGCGGAATCCTCATCGTCCGCAACGTCGGCGCCCGTGCAAGAGAGTGTGGGCTCATCATCCACACAAGCACCCGTAAGCCAAATCACCGACAGTTCGGTTGCTGCGGTTGAAACCGCACCTGTCGTGACCGCTCCTACTGTGACAGAAACACCTGCTGTGCAGAGCAAGAGCTTGGTCGTATCGGCAACAGCCTATTCGCGCCACGAAGCAGGCTTGTCCAACTTTACCGCCACTGGCATCGACCTGTCGATCAATCCGATGGTCATCGCGGTGGACCCTTCCGTGATTCCATTAGGGAGTCTGGTAAGCGTACCGGGTTACGGCATCGCAATCGCCGGAGACACCGGGGGAGCGATCATCGGGAACAAAATCGACTTACACATGGAAGACCTGAACGCTGCACTTGCTTTCGGCAGACAAACTTTGACAATTACTATTCTGCAATAAACAGAAAATAAAAATAGCGAGCGACGGATGCTGATCCGTTGCTCGCTATTTTTTTGTTGCACGGCTCATTAGCGGCTTTACGAACTCCGGTGAAGCGGGGGTTCTCCGGAGTTCGGAGGCTACGATCATTCGCTCCTCCGGTGAGCCGGTCTTCGCCGGAGGTAGTAACCCTAGTTCTTACGCATCTCCAGCGAAGCAGAGGCTCACCGGAGATCAAGGGCACCCAAACGTTTCCGCTTTTTCTGGGAGCCAGCTTTTCCGTTAGTCAGATTGAACCGCGGCCGTGAATCCTAAAAAAATAGGCTGCCTCCTCCGAGGCAGCCAAAACGTGATGCTGTTACAATACTTTGTTCAGGAAATCCTGCGTACGAGGATTTTGGGGATTTCCGAAGACTTCATCAGGCGTGCCTTCTTCGACGATGTACCCGCCATCCATGAAGATGACGCGATGTCCGACTTCCCTTGCAAAGCCCATCTCATGCGTTACGACAACCATGGTCATCCCTTGTTTTGCCAATTTTTTCATGACTTCGAGAACGTCGCCGACCATTTCCGGGTCAAGCGCGGATGTTGGTTCATCGAAAAGCATGATTTCCGGATTCATTGCCAAAGCGCGTGCGATCGCGACACGCTGCTTTTGACCGCCGGATAGGGAGCTCGGAAAGGCATCAGCTTTTTCGGACAGGCCGACCGTTTCCAACAATTCAACTGCTTTTGCTTTTGCGGATTCTTTGTTTTCCCGTTTCAGTTCGACAGGTGCCAAGGTGATGTTGTCCATTACCGACAGGTGCGGGAAAAGGTTGAAGTGCTGGAAAACCATCCCGATTTCTTCGCGTACTTTATTGATGTCCGTCGTTTTTTCGGTGATGTCTTGCCCGTCGATCACTACATGCCCGTCGGTGACTTCTTCAAGTTTATTCAGACAGCGCAGCAGCGTACTTTTACCGGAACCGGAAGGGCCGATGATGCAGACCACTTCACCTTCAGCGATTTCAAGGTCAATTCCTTTCAAAACCTCGTTGCTGCCGAAGCTTTTCTTCAGGTTCGTGACATTTATTTTTGCGTTAGCCATTCTTTAATCTCCCCTCAAGGTTTTTGGAAATCTTCGTAAGGATCGTGATGACGATAATGTACATCAAGCCGATGATCAACCACATATTGCCGGAAGCATAGGTTCTGGCGATGATGATTTTACCGGTCTGTGTCAACTCGACAAGCCCGATGATGGATAAGATGGAAGTGTCTTTCAAAGTGATGACGAATTGGTTGATGAATGATGGAATCATGATGCGTATTGCTTGCGGCAAAATGATTTTGTTCATTGTTGTTTGATAAGTCAGACCTAAGCTGCGTCCTGCTTCCATCTGTCCGACATCAACCGCTTTGATACCGCCGCGGAAGATTTCGGCCAAATAAGCCGCCGCATTTAAACTAAGTGTGATAATCCCTGCAACCGTCGAACTCATCCGGAGCCCCATCAATTGCGGAATCGAGAAGTATACGAAAAACGCCAAGACAATCAGTGGGACACCACGCATGATGTCTACGTAGATGGTTGCGATCCAGTTCAACGCTTTGTTAGGGGATACGCTGAACAAGCCGATTACGATACCCAAGGCCAATGCGATCACGATTGATGCAAAAGTAATCAAGATTGTTCTGCCCAAACCTGACATAAGAGTCTTCCAGTTTTCTTGGATCAGCCCGAAGAAAGAAGTATTGCTTGCTTCGATGTCGGAACCGAGATATTTATTGACGATTTGTTCATAAGCACCATTGGATTGCAAGTTAGCCAATCCCGTATTGATCATATTCAGCAATTCCGGATTCGTGTCTTTTGCGACTGCGATTCCATAAGAACCTCCGGCTTCTTTTTCGGTAGCCAGTTTCAAAGCAATACCTTGGCCTTCGATTGCGTAAGCCATGACCGGATAATCTTCAAATGCCGCAACGGAATTGCCGGCGATAACGTCCTGGTACATATTGGCTGAATCATCGAATGTCGCTAAAGTGAAGCCGTACTCGTCTTTGATGGACTCTGCAAAAGTGGCGCCTTCTGTACCGGTTTTCACTGCCACAGTCAGGCCTTCCAAGTCCTCGTAACTGTCGATATCGCTGTCAGCGGCAACCGCCATGACAACGCCGCTCTCGAAATAAGGTTCCGAAAAATCAAATGTCTGTTTGCGTTCGTCGGTGATGCTCATACCGGCGATGACGGCATCCACTTGTTTGGCTTCCAATGCTTGCAGTGCAGCATTGAATCCCAATGGGCGGATTTCGATTCCGAAACCTTGGTTTTTAGCGATTTCGCGGATCAGATCCATGTCGATCCCGACATAGTTGCCGTTAGCATCCTGGAATTCGAATGGGGCGAAAGTTGTGTCGGTTGCGATGATATAAGTTTTTCCGTTCTGTGCCGGAACATCCAGGCTTGTATCTGCGGCAACACCGAGGTATTTTTCCTGGATTGCTTGGTAAGTGCCATCCGCTTTCAGATTGGCCAAACCTGCATTGAACATTGCCAACAGTTCCGGATTTGTGTCTTTAGCCACTGCAAAACCGTACGAACTGCCGGCTTCTTTGTCAGTAGCCAATTTAAGAGCCAAACCTTGATCCTCGATGGCGTAGGCCATAACCGGATAATCTTCGAATGCCGCAACGGAATTGCCCGACAGGACATCCTGATACATATTGGCGGAATCTTCAAAAACGGTTGTAGTGAAGCCATATTCATCTTTGATCGATTCGGCAAAAGTGGCGCCTTCCGTACCGGTTTTGACGGCAACATTTTCGCCTTCCAGATCTTCGTAGCTTGAGATGTCGCTGTCGGCCGCAACCGCCATAACGACGCCACTTTCAAAATACGGTTCCGAAAAGTCGAAAGTCTGTTTGCGTTCATCGGTGATGCTCATGCCGGCGATGACACCGTCAACTTGCTTTGTTTCCAAAGCCTGCAGAGCCGCGTTGAAGCCCAAAGGACGAATCTCCACTTCAAATCCTTGGTCATCCGCAATCGCTTGGATGAGCTCCATGTCGATGCCGACAAATTCGCCGTTTGCATCCTGGAATTCAAACGGTGCAAAAGTGGTGTCTGTTGCGATGACAAACTTTTGTGTTTCTGTTGCTTCCGCTACTTCGTGCTGGGCTGAGCCAAAAATAAAAAAGCCCAAGGCCATGAAGAGCATCGGCAACTTTAGTCGCAGTTTCTTACTTAACATATTTTTTTCCTCCCTATAAACAGCATTCCTTCTGATATAACCATGAGATTACGATGAAGCCTCTGCTTTAATACTCATATAATACCACATCGAGATTATATTTAAAATTCAGAGAAACCTCAATCCTTTAGTGACGCGTAGATGTCAGTAAATATGACATGTAATCCGTGCGTAATAAAGACGTTGACAAATAGACGTCAACTACTCCGAATTTGTTTGGGCTGTTCAGGAAAAAACAGCAAAAAGCCCTGATATGATGGCATAAAAGCTGTCATATCAGGGCTTTGGCTAGTTCCGGCGAGGAAAGGTGTGATCATTTAAAGGCCCGGCTCAGCTCTTCGATCGCGCCGACCAGTGCATCGAGTTTTTTTTCCATCCGGTGCAGCAGGTACATTGCGATCACAATCGGAAATCCGGTATTGCTGATCAGTTCCATATACGCCAGCACATCCACGTTCGCATCCATTCATTTTCCCTCCTTTCCTACATCCTTAAAGACGGAGGAAAGGAAGGAAAGTGTAACTACCGGGCTAGGGATGAGGAATCACAAATTTTCGTTGATGCAGCGCATGATGGCTTCGGCAACGCCGTTCTCCGAATTTTTGGAAGTAAGGTACTTCGCATATTCTTTCACCCCATCTTCGGCGTTAGCCACTGCGAAGCTGGCTCCTGCAACTTTCAGCATCGAAACATCATTGAAGTTATCACCGATTGCCATGACATTCTCCAACGGAATCCCTCTTTTTTTGGCAAATTTTGCCAAAGCGATCCCTTTCTGGGCTTCTACATGGTTGATTTCGATGTTATTTCTGAAGGAGGAGGTCACGACCACGCGACTGTCTTCGGCCAGTTTGGTGCGGATCGGTTCCAGTTCGCTTTGTCCTGTGTCGCTGAAGACCAGAATCTTGAGGACTTGTTGGCTCTTGTCATCCAGAACCTCCTTGAAATTGTCGACATAGTTTACGTGCATAAGCTCCAAACGAGCGACCGCCAGCACAAGCGCCATCTTGAAGGTTGTGTCAGGGTTTGTCTCATGAAGCAGTGAAGTGGTCGCCTCGATCCTGCGTACCTTGTTGTCCGAGAAAATGCCTTTGGATGTCATAATTTCGCAATAGAGACCGTACTTCTTGACATCCTCCAAAATATGGCGTGTGGTTGTTTTATCGATTCCCAGATTTTCGACCAGCTGGCCATCTTCGTCAAATACTTGTCCGCCGTTGAGTGTGATCATGGGGCAATCGATGCCGACTTCCTTTAAGGCCGGAACAGCTTCGGTGTATCCTCTGCCGGTTGCGACCATAAATTTGATGCCCAATCTTTTTGCTTCATTGATGGCGCTCACGTTTGATGCGGAGACTTCCATCTTATCATTCAATAAGGTGCCGTCCATATCCGAGACGATCAGTTCAATCATACATTCATCCTCCTGTTAGGTAATTGCAGTATATTCACACTTATATTCTACCATGCTTTTTCATTTTCGATAAAAATAAGTTCAGGAGCGCTCAAATCAATTGTCTGGAAGATGGAAGGGCTGAAATGAAGCTGTCGATTATGGTAAGATAGTCGCATACGGAAATGAAAATAAGACAGATAGTGGTGTGGTGAATATGAAAGAAATTATCCATAACGAGTGGCAAGAAAAGCTGGAAAAGGAGTTTGAAGCACCGTATTATCAACAGTTACGGGTCTTCCTGAAGCAAGAATATCTGAACGAGACGGTATATCCCGGAATGCAGCATATCTGGGAAGCCTTCGAACTGACCCCTTACAACAAGGTCAAAGTGGTCATACTCGGACAAGATCCTTATCACGGCCCGGATCAAGCGCATGGATTAAGTTTTTCCGTACAAAAAGGGGTCAAACTGCCGCCTTCCTTGGTCAACATCTATAAGGAACTGCAGGACGATCTGGGGATAGCGCCAGCGAGACAGGGCGATTTGACAGCCTGGGCGAAGCAAGGCGTTTTCCTGTTAAACACGGTCCTGACTGTACGTGGCGGAGAAGCCAATTCTCATCGCGGCAAAGGTTGGGAGCTGTTGACTGATGCCGTCATCCGAGCTTTGAACGAACGGGCAGAACCAGTCGTCTTCATCCTTTGGGGGAACGCATCGATAGCCAAAAAAGTGTTCATCGACACGACGAAACATGTGGTGATTACGTCGCCGCATCCTAGCCCATTGTCATCCTACAGGGGCTTCTTCGGTTCGAAACCATTTTCCAAGACGAACGAGGCGCTCAAATCGTTCGGCGTCGAGCCGATCGATTGGCGCCTCCCGGACTAAATATAGAAGAAAGGGGCGTTGCCCGTGAAAGGAAAGACATTGAAGACAGATAAAGGGACTCTTTATTATCAAGTCGGCGGTAAAGGAGATGCGTTGCTTCTATTGCACGGAAACGGTGAGAGTTCGGACATATTTGCGCAGCAGTTTCCCTTTTTCACGAAACACTTCAGGGTCATTGCGCTCGATACGCGAGGTCACGGCAAATCAGATCTGGGAGTAGAGAGACTGACGTTCAAGCAGATTGCAACGGATATTCTGGCCTTACTCGATAAGGAGCGAATTCAGACAATCCATGTGCTCGGGTTCAGTGATGGAGGTAATCTGGGCTTGTATTTGGCGGCTCATCATCCGGATCGGATCGCTTCTTTGGTTGCGATGGGGGCCAATTACGAAGCGGATGGGCTGACTGACGCTTGCAACGAGGAAACGCTGGAACGCTATGAGGAGCTACTTGGATTGCCGGATTCTGATCCGGAAAAAATCCATCGTCTCTGCATCCACAATCTTATGCTGGAAGAATTGGATCTTTCGGCTGAAGCGTTGCGCAGTATTCAAGCGCCAACTTTGCTTATGGCTGGAGAATTCGATCTGATCCGCGACGACCAAACGGAGGCGATGCACCGCCTGATTCCCGGATCGCGGAAATACATCGTGCCCGGTGGAAGCCATGGCTTTTTCATGGATGATCCGGAAGTGTTGGAACGGCTTGCAAAAAAATTCTATTCAAGTTTGTGATTTCCGGAGCGTATCAGGAGGTGCTTCCGGAAAATTATGTTAGAATGAAAATCTCAAATGCAGCCGGAACAGATCATCCGCATTTCCGGGATGCTTGGATAAATATAGTGAAAATAAAAACAAGTACACAATATGCTGTGTGGTTTTTAGGAAACCGCACTATATGTTGTGTTTTTTGTTGTAATTCCATCCGTGCAAACGTATAATGGATGAAGAACAGTTGGGAAAAGGATGATGCGAAATGAAGATAGTGTTTATGTCATTGACCGGCCAAACAAGGAAGTTTGTAAATAAACTGGGCCTTGAAACCATCGAACTGACGGCTGAAAATGCCTTCCGGACGCTTGAGGAGCCGTTCATCATCGTGACCCCGACCTACGATAAAGAGGTAACGGATATTCTGGTCGATTTCATTGAGACGGATCAGAACCGCTCCTACTTCAAAGGCGTGGCAGGCGGCGGGAACCTGAATTTCGGCAAGCTTTTCGGTTTTACCGCAAAAGACTTGGCGCGCGACTATGGCGTTCCGCTGCTGCACTTATTTGAGTTTCAAGGCAACGAGAAAGACATTCAGATTTTGAAAGAGAAGGTGACGGAACTTGGATAGTCCAAAATTAGTAACCAAAACAGAAGATGTAACCTATTATAAATTAAACAATGAAATCAATCGTCCGATCAATAATGCAATTCCTTTACATAAGGATAAGGAAGCTGTACGGGCATATTTCCTGGAGCATGTGAATCCGAACACGGTTTTCTTCTATACTTTGGATGAGAAATTGAATTACTTGATCGAACACGATTACATCGAAAAGGAATTCCTGGAGAAATACCCGCTCGATTTCATCAAAAAGTTGATGCAGGACACGTACAACAAAAAATTCCGTTTCAAATCGTTCATGGCGGCCTACAAGTTCTATACCCAGTACGCGCTGAAGACGAACGACGGCAAACGTTATTTGGAGCGCTATGAAGACCGGATTGTCTTTAATGCCCTCTTTTTGGCTGACGGGGACCAGCAGTTGGCTGTCGACTTGGCTGAAGAGATGATTCATCAGCGCTACCAACCGGCTACTCCGACTTTTTTGAATGCCGGCAGAAAACGCCGTGGTGAATTGGTATCATGTTTCCTGATCCAAACGACCGACGATATGAACAGCATCGGCCGTACAATCAACAGCGCCCTGCAGTTGTCCCGCATCGGCGGTGGCGTGGGTGTGAACTTGTCGAACGTCCGGGCGGCGGGCGATCCGATCAAAAAAATCGAGAATGCATCGAGTGGTGTTGTGCCGATCATGAAGCTTCTTGAGGATAGTTTCAGCTATTCCAACCAATTGGGCCAGCGAAACGGGGCTGGTGCGGTCTACTTGAGCGTGTTCCATCCCGACATCGTGGCTTTCCTTTCCACCAAAAAAGAGAACGCCGATGAAAAAATCCGCGTGAAGACACTTTCCTTGGGCCTGGTCATTCCGGATAAATTCTACGAACTGGCGGCAAAGGACGATCAGATGTATCTGTTCAGCCCATATGATGTGGAGCGGATCTACGGGAAACCATTCTCATATGTCGACATCACCGCGGAATACGAAAATTTGGTCAACAATCCGGAAATCTCCAAATCGAAGATCCGCGCCCGTGACCTTGAGAACGAGATCAGCAAACTGCAACAGGAATCCGGCTATCCGTACATCATCAACATCGATACGGCCAACCGCACCAATCCGGTGGACGGAACGATCGTCATGAGCAATCTTTGCTCGGAAATTCTGCAGGTGCAGCAACCTTCCTTGTTGAATGACAAGCAGGAGTATGAAGTGCTGGGAACAGACATCAGCTGCAACTTGGGTTCAACGAACATCCCGAACCTGATGCAATCGCCTGATTTCGGCAAGTCGGTCGAAACGATGGTCCGCGCTTTGACATACGTAACCGATCATTCGAGCATCGACGCGGTCCCGACAGTCAAGAACGGGAACGATCAAGCGCACACGATTGGCTTAGGCGGCATGGGCTTGCATACGATGTTCGCAACCAACCAGATGCATTACGGCTCGCCGGAATCGATAGAATTCACAGACATCTACTTTATGCTTTTGAACTATTACACTTTGGCAGCCAGCAACAAAATCGCCAAGGAGCGCGGCCAATCATTCGTCAATTTCGAGAAGTCCAAATATTATACGGGTGAATATTTTGATGCCTATACTGATACTGATGTCGTTTTCCAATCCGAAAAAGTTAAACAAATCTTTGAAGGCATCAAAGTCCCTACGAAGGAAGATTGGTTGCAGTTGAAGCAAGCAATCCATGAATCCGGCTTGTATCACCAGAACCGTTTGGCGATCGCACCGACCGGCTCGATCAGTTACGTCAATGAAACGAGTGCAAGTCTGCACCCGATCACGCGATTGATTGAAGAACGCCAAGAGAAGAAAACCGGCAAGACTTACTATCCGGCTCCGCAGCTTTCCAACGAAACGATGCCTTATTATCGTTCGGCTTATGATATCGATATGCGCCGTGTCATCGATATTTATGTCGCTGCCCAAAAGCACATTGACCAAGGCATGAGCCTGACGTTGTTCATGCGCTCCGAATTGCCGGAAGGCATGTACGAATGGAAAGAAGGGCGCACCAATAAAATGACGACACGCGATCTGAACATCCTGCGCAATTATGCATGGAAGAAAGGCGCGAAATCCATTTACTATGTGCGCACCTTTACAGAAAACAACGACGAAATCGGAGCGAACGCCTGCGAATCATGCACAATCTGATGCTGCAGCGCGACTGTATTTGATAAACTGTCACGCACGAATCGGGAAGTCCAACGGAGGAATGAAAAAATGGCAAACAAGCCTTATATAGCAATCAACTGGAACAGCATCGAAGACATGTTGGACAAGTTGACATGGGAAAAATTGACGGAACAATTTTGGCTGGATACACGTATTCCATTGTCTAATGATTTGGACGACTGGCGTACCCTCAGCAAAGCCGAACAGGATATGCTGGGGAAGGTGTTCGGCGGCTTGACGCTGCTGGACACGCTCCAATCGCAGGACGGCATCGCCGCAATGAAGGAAGATATGCGCACGCAACACGAGGAAGCGGTCCTGAACAACATTCAATTCATGGAATCGGTCCACGCGAAAAGCTACTCTTCGATCTTCAGCACACTGAACACGAAAGCTGAAATTGAGGACATCTTCAACTGGACCAACAGCAATGAGTTCATCCAGAAAAAAGCCAGCATCATCAACGATATCTATAAGAACGGGAATCAGCTGGAAAAGAAAGCCGCCAGCGTGCTGCTGGAATCGTTCCTGTTCTATTCGGGATTCTATGCACCGCTTTGGTATCTCGGCAACAACAAATTGCCGAATGTGGCGGAGATCATCAAGCTGATCCTGCGTGATGAATCGGTCCACGGCACCTACATCGGCTACAAATTCCAGATCGCCTACAACCAACTGTCCGAAACGGAACAGGAAGAAGTGAAAAACTGGGTCTATATGCTGACGTATGAGCTGTACAACAACGAAGTGAAATACACGCAATACATCTACGATGAGCTGGGCTGGACAGAGCGCGTCAAAGTGTTCATCCGCTACAACGCCAACAAAGCCTTGCAAAATCTGGGCTTCGATCCGTTGTTCCCGGACACGGCAGATGATGTGAATCCAATCGTCATGAACGGTATCTCGACCGGAACCAGCAACCATGATTTCTTCTCGCAAGTCGGCAACGGCTACTTATTGGGAGCTGTCGAAGCGATGGAAGACGAAGATTATGTCAAGTGGATCGACTAAAATAAGAAAAGCAAGAAGAGCTGCGGATTGAATCGCAGCTCTTCTTGCTTTTTTGTGCGGACCGCCAGGCAAAAGGATGGATAACTTTACGTTATCCATCCTTACCATGATAAGGAAATTCGTAAACAATGTTGCAACAACAGGGTCTCATCATTGTTTACAAAATGCTTACAGAGAATCCAAAGGTTATTTACATCCGTCTGTTAGTATTTATTTGTAGTCAAATACGTAATGAAAACGAATGGATCAGCATTCACAAATAAGGAGAGAATAAAATGAAATTGTCCAACAAAAGATTGTTTGCGGGCCTGGCTTTAAGCAGCATGCTTGTTTTGAGTGCGTGCGGAACAGAGGCGGCGACCACTACTGAGGCAGAAGTCGATCTGAACGCTTTGACATTGAGTGAAATCGAGACGCAGGCCAAAGAAGAAGGGCATGTGGAATCAGTGGGGATGCCGGATACGTGGGCTAACTGGGGTGAGACTTGGGAGGAACTCGAAACGGCATATGGCTTGACGCATGCAGATACCGATATGAGTTCAGCTGAAGAATTGGCTTTATTCAAAGCAGAACAGAACAATCCGACGAAGGATATCGGCGATGTCGGTCAATCGTTCGGACCTGTTGCCGAAGAAGACGGATTGACTCTGGCCTACAAGACATCCTACTGGGATGATATTCCGGAGTGGGCTAAGGATGATGATGGGGATTGGATCGTTGGTTATTACGGAACACTGTCCTTCATCACCAATTCGGAAAAAGTAACAGATGTCCCGACCAGCTTTGAAGATATCTTGGCAGGCGATTATAAAGTTACGATCGGTGACGTAAATGCTGCTACACAAGCACAAAATGCAGTATTGGCTGCAGCCATCGCAAACGGCGGAGATGAAACCAATCTGGATCCTGGCATTGCTTTCTTCGCACAACTGGCTGAACAAGGCAGATTGGATCTGGGCGATACCTCATTAGCCCGTTTGGAGTCAGGGGAAATCGAAGTCGGCTTGTTCTGGGACTTCAACGCACTGAATTATGCGAATCAAATTGCAGAAACGAATCCGAATGCCAGTTTTGAAGTGACCATTCCGCAGGATGGAACAATCCAAAGCGGATATGCAACAGTCATCAATTCAACGGCGCCTAACCCGCATGCCGCAGCATTGGCCCGCGAATATATCCTTTCTGATGAAGGCCAGATCAATTTGGCAAAAGGCTATGCACGTCCTATCCGTGATAATGTCGAACTGCCGCAAGAAGTGCAGGACATTTTGCTTCCGGCAGAACAGTATGTCAAGGCGCAACCGGTTTCTGACTTCGATGAGTGGGAAGAAGCTGCAGCCGGCCTTGGCCAGAGATGGCAAGAAGAAGTCTTGACGAAAGTAAAATAATCGAGGTTGATTACAGTGAATAAAGTGATTTTTGTAGTGTTGGACGGATTGAATGCCAAGACAGCCCATAACCATATGGGCTTCTTGGAGCATTTGGTCGAAAAAGGAATCATGGCGGCTTATACCGTCAAATCAGAAATGCCTGCACAATCAAGGCCTCTATATGAAGTTTTACAGACGGGGGTTCCAGCTGCCGAAAATGGCATCACCTCGAATCGCACAGTCTGTCGTTCAAAAGAACAGAGCGTTTTCGAAATCGCAAAGGAAAACGGACTCAAGACGGGAGCGGCCGCTTACTTCTGGGTGAGCGAGCTGTATAACCGGGCGCCCTTTCAAATGATGGAGGACAGGATCCAGTTGGATACGGACTCCCTCATCGAGCATGGCATTTTCTATCATGAAGATCATTACCCTGACAGCCATCTGATTGCAGACGGCGATTACTTGATCCGCAAAAAGGCGACAGATTATACGCTGATTCATTCGATGAATATCGATGATGCCGGCCACAAGTTCGGCGCAAACAGCAAAGAATATGTGCAAGCGGCCGTCCGCGTGGATGCCGAACTTTCCCAGTACATCTGGAGATGGATGAACGAAGGTTACCAGATTGTGGTCACTTCCGATCATGGCATGAATGATTTTCATACACATAATGGCATGTTGGACGAAGATCGGCTCGTGCCGCTGTATTTGTTTTCGGATAAAGTGATCATCCAGGACTTCCGCAAAGAAGGCGCCGCTGTGCCTCAGCTGGAAATGGCCCCCTTATTATGTAATTTATTGGGTGTTCCGGCTGGGGGTCGCATGCAGTTGATTCAGGGAATCCTTATGGAAAGGGGTTCAAGCGATGCACCAGAGTGAAAAACGCAAGCACCTCATGTTGCTCTTGCCGTTCGCGTTGCTGATCCTCTTGTTCGAATTGATGCCGTTGACTAACATCCTCGTCAACAGCTTCTTGGAAGCCGGTACAGGTGGCATTACGTTTGCCAATTTTGCGACCATTTTTACGAGTGACTATTACCTGATGTCGATCAAGAACAGCCTGTTTGTTTCCCTGTTGTCCGCATTCATCGGAATTGCGATCGCGCTCTTGGGCGCATACGCCATCCATTCTGCGAGTGACAGAATGAAAAAGTTCTTTATCACGACCTTGAATATGACCTCGAACTTTCAAGGCATCGTGTTGGCTTTTGCATTCATCTTGCTGCTGGGGAATTCAGGGATACTGACGACACTGGCTGAACAATGGAACTTGACCGGATTGAACAACTACGATTTGTATACTACATCAGGGATCCTCATCACTTTCATCTACTTCCAGATTCCATTGGCTACCTTGTTGCTTTATCCCTCGTTTGATGGTATCAAGACCGAATACAAGGAAGCGGCAAGCCTGATGAATGCGACGGCTTGGCAATTCTGGTCAAAAATTGGTCTCCCATTGGTGTTGCCCAGCATTTTCGGAACTTTTTCAGTTCTCTTTTCAAATGCGTTGGCGGCCTATGCAACACCCTATGCCCTGCTGGGAAATAATTATGCGTTGTTGCCGATCCGGATCTCCTCCATGTTCACGGGTGATGTCGTCCAACAGGTGGAACTTGGAAGTGCTTTGTCGATTGTGATGCTCGTACTGATGAGCACGATGACAGTCATCAGCAACAGCCTGTTAAAGAAATTCAGAAAGGGTGTGTAAAAAATGAAGAAACGAAGCAATCCCTTCTCTTCATTCATAATCGTGCTCCTTTCCGTGATTTTGCTGTTGCCGCTATTTGTGACGTTGTTGAATTCTTTGTTCAGGGATCTGAGCAATATCATCCCGGAAGGATTCACTTTTGAATTCTACAGCGGTATTTTTGCGGGTTCAGGCGGGATGGCAGGCGCGATAGGCAGGTCTTTGCTTATCGCAATCATTCCGACGCTTGTTCTGTTGATGCTGCTTTTGGCGGCGATGTATGTCGTGCAGATCCATTATCCGAAGTGGGATAAATATCTGGATTTGTTGTCGAAAATCCCCTATGGCATCCAAGGGGTCATTCTCGCGGTTTCGATCATTTCGCTCTATGCCTCTTCCAATACCTTTCTTTCGAACCGTATTTTTTTGTTGAGCTGTGCATACGGAATCGTCATCCTGCCCTATATGTACCAAGGCATCAAAAATGCGTTGACCACACTGGAAATCATGCCGATTCTGGAGGCTGCGGAAACGCTGAGTGCCAGTAAGCTGTATGCCTATTTCCGGATCATCGTACCCAGCATACTGAAGGGTTTGGTTGCGACAATTCTGCTTTCGATAGGCATTCTGTTCAGCGATTTCGTGCTGGTTAACATCATTGCGGGCAGTTACTATGAAACAACCAGCATTTTCCTGGATAAAACCAGAAGCGTTTCAGGTCACGCGGCAAGTGCAATTTCTGTGGTCATCTTTGGCATCATGCTGATTTTGACGAATTTGGCGGGTTATCTGGGATCGAAAGACAATAAAAAAGCAAAAACAAACACTAAAATGGAGTGACAGCTTCATTTTTTTGTTTGATGATAGAGGAGATATAATGGCGTACATAGAATTCAAGAATATCAGAAAATCATATGACGGTGAAAATTTAGTGTTAAAGAATCTCGATCTGCAGGTGAATGAAGGCGAATTGGTAACTTTGCTGGGGCCGTCCGGTTGCGGAAAATCAACCTTGCTGCGTTCGTTGGCCGGTTTTGAAGCGATTGATGGTGGCAGCATTCACATCAACGGTCAGGATGTGACGGATCTGCCGCCGGGAAAACGGAATATCGGGATGGTTTTTCAACAATACTCGTTGTTCCCCAACATGAATGTAGCGGAAAACATCGCATTCGGATTGAAGATGCAGAAAATGAACCAGCGTGTGATCAAAGAAAAAGTTGCCCGTATCATCGAACTCGTGGAACTATCCGGCAAAGAGAACCATTATCCGGCGCAACTATCCGGCGGTCAAAAACAGCGCGTAGCCTTGGCACGCGCCATCGTGACGGAGCCGAAAGTGTTGTTGTTGGATGAACCACTGTCTGCTATTGATGCATTATTGCGGAAAAATCTTCAAAAACAGATTCGCCGTATTCAGAAGGCTCTGCATATCACAACGATTTTTGTCACCCATGATCAGGATGAAGCGATGCTGATGTCAGATGTCATCCATGTCATGGCTTCCGGAAAAATCGAGCAGTCTGGCACACCGACCGAAATATATACCCATCCAGAAACACATTTCGTGGCTTCGTTCATCGGCAACTACAATCTGTTGGCACGCTCGGATTTTGAAAAATTGACCGGGCAAAAAAAACAGGTAGACCAAGTAGCTATTCGTCCGGAGGCAATCGAGTACTTCAAGGAGCCGCAGCTTGAAACCGATGACTATCTGTATTTCAAAGGGAAAGTGGTCGATGAGACGATCAGCGGGAATATATTGTCCTATGTGATCGAAACGGAGCAAGGCGTACAATTGCGTGCGGATCATCTCTATCGTACCTTCAATCTGCTGGATAAGGGCGAGCAAGTCTTCCTGAAGGTAGAAAAACGGAACGTGCTGGAGTATTAAAAAAGACCCTCTCCACTGCTCTTATGCAGGGAAGAGGGTCTTTTCTTTTATATAGGATGGTACTAATATCAGCCTGACATTGGAATTGTCGAATAAAGACTGATTATTCGACAATCCGGTTCGAGGTTGGCACGAAATCGTCGAATGCCAGCAAGCATTCGAGAATTTGAATCCGACTAAATGAAAAATTATCGAATAAGGGCCAGCTATTTGATAATTCTAGAAGTTACTGTTACCGTCAGACCCCAATTGCAGTTCCAGCTCGCCGGGATGACAGATATGTTCTTATAGTTACCGCAGCTTAAAAAATAGTCAGGAGCCACCCGATGAAGCCGCCCATGATGATCAGATAGGAGGAGTTCACCTTGAATTTGATGAGTCCTATGAAACTGACTGCGAAGAGGACGACACTGACCCATGAAACGAAGGTAGCCGTCCCCAATTGCCAGGAAACGGATGCCATCAAAGCCAGTGAAGCAACCGTGATTCCATCCAAGATATCGCCAAATATTCTGGATGAACGCAGCTTGTTGAACAGCGGATGCAACAGCAGAATCAGCAGAAAGGACGGTAAAAAGATGCCGACAGTCGCCAAGAGGGCACCCGGCACGCCCTGGATCAGATACCCCACAAAAGTCGCCGTCGTGAAAACAGGTCCGGGGGTGAACTGGCCGATTGCGACGGCATCCAGCAACTGGGTGGTGGTCAAAGCGGCATAACGATCGATGAATTCCGCCTGCAGAAAAGCCAACAGCACGTAGCCGCTCCCGTACAAGACCGACCCAATCTTCAAAAAAGTCAGGAACAGCAGCATCAACGACATTGGTTCGATTGCCAGATGACGAGAGCGCCATTTAGATAATTGTTGTGTCAGCAACATTGTCAATCCTGCCAGAATGAGAATCGTGATTTCGCCGACACCCATCAGCGACAACAGGTAGGCCGCCAAGAACAACAGCAACGACTGGGTGTTTTTGATTGTCGTCTGACCCAAACGGAAAAGGGCCTGGACGATGACAGCCAGAATGACCGGCTTTATGCCGGTGAAGATCGCCTCAATGAGCGGCACTTGGCCATATTCTTTATAGAACATGGCCAGCAGCAGGACAATCGCCATGGCAGGGAAAATGAAGCAGATTCCCGCCAGAAACAGCCCGATTTTTCCGCCGCGCTTGTATCCCAAAGCGATAGCCAACTCCGTTGAGTTCGGGCCGGGAATCAGATTCGTGAAGCCGAGCAGGTCCATGAAGTCACTTTTTGAGAGCCAGTTGCGCTTCGTCACCAATTCGTCCTCCATCATGGCGATGTGCGCAGCTGGGCCTCCGAAGGCGAAGAGACCCAAACGGGCAAACACAAGACAGATTTCCTTGTAGATTTCTTTAGAATAAGTCATAGATTTCCTCCAGCTAATTATTCGCACTAAAACCGAATCAGATTTTTTCGGTATAAGGTGATCGGTCTTTGAAAAGCGTCAATTCGGTCACGCCCGACTCACGCAACAATGCGATTGCGTCATCGAAGTGGTAACAGTACTTTTTGATGCTGTGCGCATCCGAGCCAAGGCTGAAGCGGGTTCCGCCCATGCCCAGGTAAAGGCCGATCATATAGCGGTATAAGTCTACGTTGTTGTATTCATACATGCTGCGCGTGTTCAATTCAAGCGCCATTTCTTTCGCTAAAACGGCATCCAAAAGTTCTTTCAGCACGGGCTCGAACTCCTGCAGATCGGAGACCGTGACCGGCAGACGGCGGATCCCGTAATCAAAATGTGCGAAAACATTCGCGCCATCCACTCGCCGGACAGCTTCTGTGCACAGCTCGAAATATTCCTGCATGACAGCTTTGGGATCCATGTCGTCAATGATCGGCTGCAGGTAGTCATAAACCCCATTTTGATGGACGCTCAACAAAATCACATCGAAGGCTTTGCCACTGAGATAGGACAGGATCTGCTCATGGGATTCTGGTGTGTAGCCGACTTCGATGCCCCGGCGGATCCGTCCATCATGGCTCGCGTTCAAAGCATCTATTTTGTTGGAGTAAGCGGCATAATCCAAGATCGTGTCCACGCCGCCGTTATAGGCATCATGAAAATCAAGGTGCTCGGTTGTGACGATCAGACCGGCTGTTTGCTCGAGATAATTCTCAAATGATTCCGCAGAATCGGGCGAAAAATGCGTATGCATGTGTTGGTCGTAGTAGTCCATAGTCAATCCTCCTTGTGCGTAGATGTCACCAGTATAGCAGACGGCAATGGATTTCCAGAAAAGATTACGTTAAAGAAATGTAAATGATGGGCGCAGGAAAAAAAACATTATCAAAAAATTTGCACCAATGCTTGTGGAATTTTGCTATAATGATGAAGGTCGTGGAAAATAAGTTAAATTTTTTTGGATTGGTGGTTATTTATTTGGCAGCACGATATGTCATGGGAGTGGATGTCGGTACCACAAGCACGAAAGCCGTCTTGTACGAAACGGATGGCTCTGCTTATGAATCAGCGTACGCGCACTATCCACTGATCAAAGAGAATCCCGAAATGGCGGAACAAGATTTGGATGAGATCTTTTCTGCCGTATTAAAAACGATTAAAGCAGTCATAGAGAAAGCGGAAGTGGGCCCGACGGATATTGCCGGGATCGGTTTTTCGAGCGCTATGCACAGTCTGATCCTCATGGATGCGGAACTAATGCCATTGACGAGGAGCATCACGTGGGCAGATAACCGGTCGAAAAAATACGCGAGCATGCTGAAGCATTCCGAAGTGGGCAAGCGTTTTTATGAAAAAACCGGAACGCCCTTGCACCCGATGTCGCCACTGAGCAAGATGCTCTGGCTGAAGGCGGAGAAACCCGAGGTATTCCAGGCAGCACGCTGGTTCATCGGTATCAAGGAATACATTCTTTGGCGCCTGTTCGGTGAATTCGTTGTGGACTATTCCGTAGCTTCGGCTACCGGTTTATTCAATATCAGGGAATTCCGTTGGGATCAGGAAATTATGGAATTTTGCGGCATTACGAGCCAAATGCTGCCATTGCCGGTAAGTCCTGGACACCAACTGAGCGGACTTTCGGAGGAAGTGGGGGAGTTGCTGGGACTAGCTGCAGATACCCCGTTTATTGTTGGTGGCAATGATGGCTGTTTAGCCAACTTGGGCATGGGAGCGATTCGGGCAGGTACTGCGACAATCACAATCGGTACGAGCGGAGCTGTCCGGATGACGAGCGATAAACCTCATGTGAGCCCGGAAGGACGCACGTTCAGTTACATTCTGGATGAAAACCATTATGTCAACGGGGGCGCCGTCAACAATGGCGGAAACATCTTTGATTGGGCCATCAAACAATTTATGCCTGCTAATATTGCCGACGAAGAGCTTTACGACAAAGCGATGGAGATGATTGCAAACGTCGCACCGGGAGCGGATGGATTAGTTTTCCATCCGTATCTGAACGGAGAAAGAGCCCCTTTGTGGAACGCGGATGCCCGAGGGAATTTTAGCGGCATCAACATGCTGCATACGAAAGAGCATTTTTTGCGTTCCGTTTTGGAAGGCATTTGTCTGAATCTGAAGGATGTGCTTGCGGCCGTCAGCACGATGAATGGCGAACCGAAAAAAATCATCGCAAGCGGAGGATTTTCGCGCTCGCAGATGTGGCGCCAAATCTTGACGGATATCATCGGCATGCCGATTGAATTCCCGGAAACATTCGAAAGTTCTTGCACGGGAGCTGCATTGATCACACTGAAGAGTTTAGGTTTGGTCGAATCTGTGGATGACGCCGAGGAAATGATGGGGGCTTCAATCGAACACCAGCCGAATGAGGACAACAAATCTGTCTATGCAGCGATGTTCCCGCGATACCAAGAGATGAGCAGACTATTGCAGGAATTCTATACAGAAAAATGAATGCGAACAAATAAGGAATGCTGAAGAGGAATCAACGTGACCGTGCCAGTCAGTTGTATCATGTTTCTAAGTCATCATAAATGACAAGAACCATGACAAGTCGAACAGTATGTCTTGGCTCGCAGAGACAAGAGGTTCCTTTTTCCTTTTCCGAAGGGCTTACCCGTGAAGCTGACCATCAAATTTGATGGCATGAAACCTGTTGCGAATCTGTGAAACACCTATGGTGACGGGCTTTTCAATTCGAAAATTTTTATGCTTTCCTAGTATACAAAAAAGACATATCCACTGAATTTCAGTGGATATGTCTTTTTTCTATTCATTATTTGTTGGCTGCTCCAAGGCGCTTTCGATTAGTTTGGTCATTTTCTTTGGGGTGGTGATTGGGGCGAAACGTTTGATGATTTCGCCGTCACGGCCAATCAGAAATTTTGTGAAATTCCACTTGATGGCGCCCCCTCCAGTTTGTTCGACCAGATATTTATAGAGCGGATCGGCATTTTCGCCATTCACTTCGATCTTGTCGAAAATCGGAAAAGTGACACCATAATTGAGCCGGCAGAATTCGGCGGCTTCAGTGCCGTTCAATGGTTCTTGATTATTGAACTGGTTCGATGGAAATCCCAGAATGATGAAACCCTTGTCTTTGTACTTTTCGTACAGTTCCTCCAGTTCAT
Organism: Trichococcus sp.; assembly: GCF_055118575.1. Lineage (NCBI taxonomy): Bacteria > Bacillati > Bacillota > Bacilli > Lactobacillales > Carnobacteriaceae > Trichococcus > Trichococcus sp. The sequence continues at coordinate 90,872 of NZ_JBSQPW010000004.1, forward strand.
CCAATTGCCCCACGAGACCGCACTTCGAAGCGGTGTTGACGATGCAGATGACTTTTCCTTTGTACTGTTCCAATGATACAGATGACTGATCTGTATTAGTTGCTGAATATTCATAAATCGGCATGATTGAGGTCCCCTTTGGTTATGCTACCTGCATGTGTTAAAACATAGTATAAACAACAATGAAAAGGATTGCAAAAGAAAAGTCCCGTAAAAATTTGAAGGAGATATGACAGTTTCATGAGAAATGATGAAATTGTAACAGTAATTTCGAGAAATGACTGTTTTTTTTTTTTCGTTTGCTGTATGATAGTTGAGTATTATAAATCGAATCTGGAGGGATTTTTTTTGGACATGTTTGAAGGCTTAAGCCAAAAAATCGTAGGAAAAAAAATTAAAATCGTTTTCCCGGAAGGCTTAGAACCAAGAATCTTAGGCGCAGTCGTACGTCTTAAAGCGGAAGACTTAGTGGAACCAATCGTTATCGGAAATGTGGATGCAGTCAAAGAAGCTGCAAAAGGCCGCGGATTCAGACTGAACGGCATCCAGATCATTGACCCAGCTGAATACGCTGAAATCGATGAAATGGTCGCCTCTTTCGTCGCTCGCCGTAACGGTAAAGTCACTGAAGAGCAAGCAAGAAAACTATTGTTGGATGAAAATTATTTCGGAACAATGATGGTTCACATGGGTTTAGCTGATGGTCTAGTGAGTGGTGCTGTTCACTCTACAGGGGATACTGTCCGTCCTGCACTCCAAATCATCAAGACAAAACCAGGCGTAAGCCGCACAAGTGGTGCTTTCATCATGCTGCGTGGTACCGAAAGATTCCTTTTTGCTGACTGTGCAATCAATATCAATCCTGCAGCCCAAGAATTGGCTGAAATCGCGGTTGAAAGTGCTAAAACAGCTGAAATGTTCGAAATCCAACCTAATATTGCATTGTTGAGCTTCTCTACAAAAGGCTCAGCATCATCACCAGAAGTCGACAAAGTCGTTGAAGCTACCAAAATCGCAAAAGAATTGGCTCCACAATACAATTTCGATGGCGAATTGCAATTCGATGCTGCATTTTCTGAAGTGGTCGCTAAACAAAAAGCTCCTGGTTCAAGTGTAGCTGGTCAAGCCAAAGTGTTCATTTTCCCTGAAATCCAATCAGGTAACATCGGCTACAAGATCGCACAAAGATTTGGCGGATTCGAAGCGGTGGGCCCAATCCTGCAAGGTCTGAACAAACCGATTTCCGATTTGTCGCGCGGATGTAACGAAGAAGATGTCTACAAAACAGCCATCATCACCGCAAACCAAACACTGCTTGATTAATCAGAAGAGGAAATCCTGAATCCAATCAAGATCATTAACTTAAGCAATTTTTCTAATGTAAAAAAGCGAGGATGCATGATGCATTCCCGCTTTTTTTTGATTGCAAAGCCAAATCGGTGGATGTTCTGCAGCTATTCGATCATTTCGGTACGACAAGATGTCAAATTGTTGAAAGTATCTCGACATTCGATAATCTCGGCTGAGTCGGGAATCAAATTGTCGGATGTACCTCACCTGTTCGACAGTTTAGCGACCTGACTGAGCATTTCTTCTGAATTCTGATCGCGAATCGCAGCCTGCTTTAATCCGCAATACTGTTGATACAATGGCATTGCGGATCAAAGCAGGCTTTATGCAGAAAATAGGTGCATTCCGGAGTGGATATTCCTATAATAAGGAATGGAATAAAATAAATTGGTGAAGATGGGAGAAGATTCAGAATGTTCACCTTAATAGCGAACAGTGAAGAAGAGACGATGGCGATTGCAGCCCAACTGGCGCAACTGTTGGATGCGAAAGATGTCATCCTGCTTGAGGGAAATCTAGGTGCCGGCAAAACCACCTTTACAAAAGGTCTGGCGAAGGGGCTGGGCATTGATACAGTCATAAAGAGCCCAACGTACACTTTGATCAGAGAATACACTAAAGGCAGATTGCCGTTGTACCACATGGATGTCTATCGTTTGGAAGATGGCGGGGGCGATGATCTGGGTTTTGAGGAATATCTATATGGAAGGGGCATTTCGGTCATCGAGTGGGCAAAGTTCATCGAAGATGAATTGCCGGATGCATATTTGACGATCCGATTGGTGCCTAAAGGGGAATTTTTTGAAAACCGGGAAATTACTTTTCTCCCGACCGGTGAACGTTACGAGGCTTTGGTCGAAACATTAAAGGGAATACTCATGAAAGAAGGGCACTAGCATGCGCAAAAGAGAAAAAGTCGAAATCATGATCCGAGAAGCCATCCCAGCTGATGCAAAGGATATCATCGCCTTCAGCAAAAAAACTGGAGCCGAAACACCTTTTTTGGCATACGGGGCTGAAGGATTAGAATTGTCAGAAGCCTTCGAGGAATTGTATCTGGAAGATCTGATGGAGAAGGACAATAACGTGATGTTGATTGCGACGATAAACAATAAGCAATTGATCGGCTTGGCATCAGTCGGGGCAACGGACAAACCGAAGCTTAGGCACGTTGGGGAAGTCGGTATCACTGTCGAGAAGGACTATTGGGGCTTTGGGATCGGATCGGTTCTGATGGAAGAAATCGAAACCTGGGCTATCGAGAGCGGCGTGATCCGCCGCTTGGAGCTGACGGTCCACGGCGGAAATGAACGGGCCATCCATCTCTATGAAAAGATGGGTTATCAGCAAGAAGCCGTGATGCCGCGTGCCATGCTGATTGATGGGGAATTTGTCGATGGTGTGATGATGAGTCTGATGATAGACTGATCCGCAGTTATGGAATGACATTTCAGACGGAAAAATTTTGAAGTTTTTTTGTTGTAAGCGTCAATTCCTACTTGACTTGTCAGCGCTTACATGTTATTGTAATTATACAAAGAGAGACATACTAAGCAACACGAAGAAAGAAAAAAGAGTATGCCACTCTTTTAGGAAAATCCTTCAAAAAGATTTTCCGGTTAACAGCTTTTCAATTAAGCTGTTAATGCACAGTCTTAGGTGTTTCGGAATTTTTGGCCTAGATGCATTTCTAAGCCATGAAAACTTGAGCCACTCTAAGATTTATAAACAGTAGATTTCATTTAAGCAACTGGAAGCGAAAGCTTACATGACTTGCCTGAAAGACAAGCATAACCAGTATTGAAAAGTTCGTAGATCATTAAGATTGAACAATCAATGAGGCGAGGATGAGACTACTGATTTAGGAGGAAGTGTTCCGATTGTTGGAGCACTTCCTTTTTTTGTGGAAATGAAAACCATGGGCTAGGCCCATGGTTCCGGAGAGCTTCCAGCGGTGCATTAAAAAAATCCTCGCTAAGTGCTAGAATATATTTG